>JAIECJ010000117.1 GCA_029068555.1 Lachnospiraceae bacterium | reverse complement strand
TTGATACGCATGCTTTTTGGACTGCTGGCCAATGGCAAACTCTACTCTGTGGAAAAGAGTAGGTAATCCATAACAAACATCGAACTTGCGTTCTTTTTGGGCGGTAGGTCTATTAAAGTTACCCTTCTTCCAGAAAATCTTTTTTATTTTCCCCTTGACATTTCACCAAATTGCTCCTTAATTATTCTGTGGGCTTTAACCGTCCATAAAAATAGCTGGAAGTTGCACCGCCGTCAATTAAAAAAGTAGAACCCGTAATAAATGCCCCTTTGTCGCTCATCAGCAGCTCCGCCACGTTTGCAACCTCATCCGCTGTCCCAGGCCGTCCAGCCGGGCAGTTTGCAAACATATTCTTGTAGAAATCGCCCCGTGGGCCGTTAAACTCATCAATCGCTAACGGCGTTACAATAATGCCGGGAGCAATATCATTGATACGGGCTTTCCGCTTTCCCCACTTGACCGCCTCTGCCATAACGCGTTTTTCATTGCAGCGTTTTGCCATCTGGTAAGCGTGCAGGGTATCCCGGATATTCTCCGGCTGTAACAACGGAAGTTTCAGCAGTTCCCCTGCCGGTGTCGTTGCCAGCAGTTCATCTTCCTCTGCTGTCAGGGCAGGCATACGCCAGCTGGACTGACTGGAGATCGTCACACCCACGCCTCCTTCTTTGATAACTTTACCAACTTCCTCCAACAGAACTGCAGTGCCATACAAATCCACTTTCAGAATTGTCTCGACAGGAGCCTGACTGGGAGACACACCTGCCGCATTGACCAGCATGGATATTTCTCCATGTTTTTTTGCTTCTGCAATCAGATTCATAATGGATTCACGGGAAGATAAGTCCATTTCCACAGGTTCTATATCAAATCCTGCATCATTCATAATTTTAGCAATGGTTCGGGCATTTTCTATATTTTTGTCGCCCACAACAATCTTCATTCCATAGCCCACCCTCCGGGCAATCGCCATGCCGATCTGGCCTGCGCCAGTCAAAATCATTACATCTTTCATTGTATTTTCCTCCATATTCATTCTTTATTTTCTGCTGCTTCATTCACACATCGAAGTGCATTTAAACTCCTCGGATAACCGATGAACGGCAGGCACTGGGAGATGATCTTGATAAGAAACCCTTTATCATTCCCAATCCTCATGTTCGCTGCTGCATGGCTGGTAAGCTGGGGCTCACAGCCGCCCTGCGCCGCCAAAAAACAGAATGTGATCATCTCCCTCTGCCCGTAATTCAGTCCTTTCCGGGTATAGTAGTCCCCAAAACAGTTGTCCGCCAGCCAAAGGTTGATATGACGGCTTCCCTCCGGTCTGTGAGTGTGGTGGTTGCCTGCCCCTCTAACGGCAGTTCAAGCCCCTCCGCCTTAAAAATCTCATTATTTGCTTTTAGGAAAGGGAGCACCCTGCCAATCCCCAGGTAAGCGACACTCTGATAAGTGATCTCCTTGATCTCCACCGGGGTCACGCCAAAATTAAGCGCTGCCGGAACCATAACCCGGTATTCGTCAATCCCCTGGCAGCCGAGCAGCGCCGCAAGGATTGCCATAAAACGTGTCTTTCCATCCAGGTCATCCTGATTCACCACTTCATCAAAAGCAAAATTGTCAAACCTCTCTATAAATTCCGGGTCTGTATCCCGAAACCCGAACTGTCCATCCGGAAACATTTTCTCGTGATACGCCTTTGCATTTTCTGTAATCTCCATCTGTTTCACTCTCCTTATAACCGCATCCTTTATTTATGTCCGCCAAAAACCGGAAGTTCCATATGATCCAGCCGTCCATCAATCGCCTCTATTTCCTGTTCCGTTAAAAAAATCCCTGCCGCCCCTATATTTTCTTTCAGGCGTTCCGGCTTACGGCTTCCGGGAATCGGAATGATAAACGGCTTTTTACACAACATCCACGCCAGTGAAATCTGTGCCGGGGTAGCCTTTTTTTCTTCTGCCATATCATCCAGCAAAGCCAGCAGCTCCCTGCTTTTCTCAAACCCTTCCGCCGTATATTGCGGCATATTGCTCCGGTAATCTGTCCCTCTCTCAAAAACAGAATCCTGGCTGTACCTGCCGCTTAAAAACCCATTTGCCATAGGAGAGAAAGCCACATAGGTTATCCCCAGTTCTTCCACCACAGGGAACAGTTCTTCATGCCACCGGGCCATCATGGAATAGCGGTTTTGTATCGCCGTGACCGGGCAGACCGCATGGGCGCGGCGCAGATATCCCTCATCTGTTTCAGAAATGCCCCAGTAACGGATCTTTCCTTCCTGTATCAATTCCGCCATTGTCCCGGCAACCTCCTCCGGGGAAACCTGCGGGTCAATGCGGTGCTGGTAATAAAGGTCGATATAGTCCGTCTTAAGCCGCTTTAGGCTGCCCTCCACAGACTTTCGGATTGTTTCCGGCCTGCTGTCCATGATCAGGCCGCCTTTCCCATGCTGTACGCCGCATTTTGTAGCAATCACAACCTTATCCCGAACCAGATGCAATGCTTCCCCGACCACTTCTTCGTTGTAAGCTGTTGTTCCGTCTGCATTGATCCCGGTATAACATTCCGCCGTATCAAACAGCGTATATCCATAATCAAACGCCTGCTGCAAGACTTTTACACCTTCTACTACCGTCATAGGCGCACCGCTTGCATGGGTAATGCCCATACACCCAAGCCCTACGGCAGACACCTCTAATGCTCCGATTTTCCGTTTCTCCATGATATCGTCCTCCAAATTTTTAATAAGCAGAAGCAAACATCCTCCCTGCTATCCATTTCCCATTCCGGCTGATAAATTGTATTTGAAGCCGCAAACGCCATGTATGCCGACCACCGCCGAACACGGCAGCAGCCACACGGCTTTCACCAACCACCTCTGCATGAACACCATTTACTTCCGTCCTGATATTTTCATGGTGGGCAGAATAATAATTTAACGTCCCATCCTTAATTGCCTGGATAAAAGCCTGCTTATCCTGCTCCATCCCAGTCATGTGTACCAACACAAAACTATCGTCATCAAGAATGGACGCCAGAGAAACCAGATCCTTTTTGTCATGCATCGGTGTAGTACGATATAACATTGCTCCAGTTCTTTCCTGATATCTTCATCCGCCTGCAGCATATGTCTAAACCCATTTTTCAACGGCTGTCCCTGCACGGCTGGCAGCGCCTCCCTGGATGGCAAGGCCTTTTGTCACCACCGCACCTTTACAGACACCTTGTATTTTTCTTTCCGTCCCACTCAGGCCACTGCCCTCATGGGTACAGAAAGGATGGACCGTCTTGCCATTCCAGTCAAACCTCTCCAGAAAAGTGTATACTGCCATCGGCATATCCCCCCAGTAATTCGGATATCCCAGATAAATTTCATCATAATCGTCCAGACTCTCCGGCACAGAAACCAGCTCCCGCCGCCGGTATGCACCACATTGTAATAATAATCTGCGTTCCAGTCATGGTATATCTGTTTCGTGGTCATCACCGCAAACAGATCGGGAATAGCGATCTGTTTCGGACACCCGGCCACGCAGTAACGGCAGGATGTACACGGGATCAGATTCATGGAGCTGAAAATCTCCTGTACCTGTTTTATCGCATCCATCTCCTTATCTGAAAGCGGCTGGAAGTCCTTCATATAGCTGATGTTGTCCTGCATCTGCTCTATATCGCTCATACCGGAGAGAACCATCATGATCCCTTCAAAACCAGCGGCAAACCGGATCGCATAGCTGGCAGGGCTTCCTCCATGTAGTCTTTCCAGAATCTTTTTTGCGCTTTCCGGCAGATTGACAAGATTCCCACCCTTGACCGGCTCCATGACGATCACCGGCTTGCCAAATTTCCGACAGACTTCGTAGCATTTACGGCTCTCTACCGCAGGATCATCATAATCCACATAATTAAACTGGATCTGCACCACTTCAATCTGCGGATACTCTGTCAGTATCTGCTCTAAAACCTCGGCACGGTCATGAAACGAGATGCCAAAATGACGGAATTTTCCTTCTGCCATCAACTCCAAAGCAGTTTCGTAGGCACGGCAATTTTTGAAATATGCAAAATTATCTGCACCCTGTGCGTGCATCAGATAAATGTCTGCTTGTGTCAAGTAAGGAATAAAAAAAATTGATTTTTTATCAAAATAACTTTTCTTGACATATTCTCTACTTATCCAACTCAATGAGCATTGCATCTATCTTATTATATAAATAAGCGGCTGGCGAAGCACCCTTTAGTTTGCCATTCAACATTGCTATTAAGTCCTTATTTGAAATACTTATTATCAATTTACCATTCTCTCGCAACGAACCTTTAATTGCTTTTTTTGCATTTCTATCTTCTCCATAACATGAAACTAATATTGCAACACATCTAAGTGCTTTTGCATATAAATATTTCTCTGTAGTATATACCTCTTTCTGTGTTATTGTATCTGAATAGTTCTTAAATTCAAAAATGATATATTTTGAACGAAAATATACCTCAATGAATTTCCAAAAAGCTTCTTGTACATCCTCTTTTATATTACATATTAAATCAAACCGATACAAATCCTCATTTGATTTTTGCTGTTCAATCCATTTTCCTAAATCGTCCTCAAAAAGTTTTTTTAAAACCGTAGTACACAAATCCTCATATTCTGTGCTTTTTCTAGTCATCGGCTCCCAATTTTCAAGCTCTATGATTAGGTCTTGGATAGTTTTGTTGTCATTTGAATTCTCTTCTATATATACAGTTCCCTTTGCACCATCATTAGTAACTCCCATTATATTCATTAATTCTGTAGGCTTTTTGGGTAGAATATCCTCAACAGAATACTCTAAGATTGAAAGTAATTGGGATTTTAACCTTTCATTATGTTCAGCGATATACAATAAATTTCCTATATCTACAACCACAACATCATTATTCTGTTTTAAAAACTCCTGTATACTAACAGGTAACTCGTTTGCCACTACTAATACAAACTTTGAATCAGGCATATCAGCAAAAATCAATGATGATACTAACGCACTAGCAATCGTAGATTTATTAATCATCCTTTGCCTAACTGACTTAGCTTCGATATATAACTTCATACCTTCTTTTTGCGCTAATATATCATACTTATCATTCTTCGTAGCCAATCTTGTTTGCCATCCAAAATACTTAAAAATCTCATTGACAATACATTCAAATTGATATGCTCTATTTGAGTACCGATATACATACCTTGACATTTCTTCTATAATACAATTTGCTAAATCATCTTCATCATTCCATAAAACAATTTCTGTATTACCAAGTCTGGTTTTAATATCTTCAGCAAAAACTTCCTTTTTAATGTATACAAATGTGGTTATTCCTCTACCTGATGCAATATCCCATTCTTTAATAAATTTCTCACTATTTTTTTTTGTCACAACAAACACAGCGCAGTCACATTTGTTGATTTGGTTATTGAAACTCTCAATTATATTATCACAATTAACCAAATCAAAATGTGTGATGACATCAAATCCTATCTCTTTTAGTTTAAGCTTTACCAAATTAATCTTATCGCTACTATTAAAATCATAGCTTAAAAATACTTTTCTCGTAAACTGATTAACTTCCTTTTTATACATCTTTCTAACCTCACATCTATTCCTATATTTCATTGGCAAAATAAGAGCCACAGGCTGATTTGCCTATGGCTCTTATTTTACCATTACTTTTCGCAAATTGAAACAGGTTTTTATGCAGTGATTTCAGCCTCAAACGGATTACCTTCTTTCCATACAATCTCTATCGCATCTGCTCCATAGACAATGACTTTATCAATCAACATCTTTAACCTGTCCTTATCAAAGGATTCCAGAACAGAAATCTCTGCCAGTTCTCCACCCAGTATTTCCCCTGTATTTGATACTGTCCAGTCCTGCTTGTGCCTCACAATACCTGTCTATGGCTCTTATTTGCTATTATTTCACTAATACCGAATACAAGTTGTTATTCCTTTATGAAATGGCTATCTGTTTCCGGTATTCCCTCCTCGTCAGATACATATCTCTCCACTTTCATATGAAGGTCATACTTTACCCGAAGTTCCGCAATCTTCTCCATCATCGGGGACGCATGATGCTGATCAAGAGCCTGCTGGTCTTTCCAGCAGTCAATCAACAATACCGTTTCCGGATCTGTCATTGGGAAAAAATAGTCATACCGCAAATTACCCGCTTCTTTGCGGATTGCCGCAGCGGTTCCACTGCTTTCCATCTCTTCCGCAAATTTTCTTGCATTTCCGTTTGTACTGGTATAATAGATATTCACAACTATGCTCATTTCAATTTCCTCCGTTCTAAATTCCCTTTTCAATCATATCACAATAATACGACTGTTCATACAGACGCACCTTTGTGTCCTTCCACCGTGTCATTTCCTTTGCACTGTCAGTAACCGTCGTTTCAAGGATTGTCCTCCGGTCATTCTTTTGTGCCTTTCTGCGGATATTCTTTGCTTCTATCAGCATAGTCGCCATTCCCCTTACCTGACACAAAACAGCATCTTCAAGCTCTTTCATCCTGATGTTTATCTTTCGACAGTCATTCCCTAACTGCTGTGTACCAGTTATACAATAATATTTGTCGTTTATCCTATTCCTGTGTTTCAGGGTTTTTCCACAGTACCCACAGATAAAGAAAAGATTTTTCTTACCTGCCGCTTTCCTGTTTACACTAAGACCAACGATGTTCGCATTTGCCTTGTCAAAAAGTTCCTTAGACACAAGGGCTTCATGCTGATTTTCTACGACAATCCATGTTTCCCTCGGCTGCTCTACCCGCTTCTTGTTGGTATCCATTCCGCATTTTGCCCTGTTCCAGAACATTGTGCCGAGATACGTTTCATTTGTAATAATGTCCTTCACCGCACTGTTATCCCACTTCTTTATCTTTACATGCGGCTGTTTATCAGGAAAGTTGTCTCCTTTCAGCCTGCCTATGGATCAAATTCATCATTCATACCTGTTTTTGCTTCTCGCACCAAAATATCTATAGTCTCATCTTCTGATATAACCGCAATCAAACAATTTTCACCTTGCTTATATTGTGTATCCACATATGCTAATCCCGAATTATATCTAGCGCCTCTCCCTCTCTGAGAATCTTCCGATGCAATCCCATCTAAAATAGCCCCTAGCGCATAACACATTCCATCAAAACCAATTATCACAGCTCCATCAATAGATGTCATCTGCACGAGATTCTCTATTTCATTTTGTAAGCAAACAGGCTCTAATTCTAATGCCCGTCCACACTTTCCAAGACGTTGTGCCTCTCTCTCTGCTTCTTTATGAAATACCAACATTGTTCCATGATGCTGTTTACTTGCTTCTTTTATAATATTTATAACCTGTGTCTTCTGCTGCTCTAAAAGGAAATTAACATTTCTAATCTGTTCAGTTATATAGTCATTCCTAACACCTTTTCCTAAAAACTGATAGCATACACCATCATAAAAGATTCGTTCAAATTGAAAACTCATTTCAAATCCCTTATCTCCGCGAAAAGATATACTTGCATCATAATTCTTAAAATCAGTTTCTGCCAATCCATATACCTTCCATTTTTCTTCTGGATCAATCAAGTCATAAGGAAAATCTCTAAAAAATCCAGCAATTACTAAAGGCATTTTTTTATTGGACATTTCCAGATATTTTCTGACTTCCCTAGCATTTTTCCAATTCAATGCACAAGCTTCTTTAAATTTAATCTTACACCCATTTTCTAACCCTGCAATATTAGTATCATCTGGATTGGGTTCGGAATTACATCCTTCTGAAAAAATCAAATTAACATCACGATGTACCGTATTTATTATTCTATAAAAGACCAATTCCCCATAATTCTCTTGACCTTCATATTTTGCATTTGCAATAGTTAATACAGTACGTGAGTTAAAAAAACCTAAATTCTCCATAATATAGTTAAACACATTCTCATCAGAAGAAACTAAAGGGCTTAAACTACTTAAATTGTCTTTAAAATCTGGTAAAGGCTCTATAGATATCGTTTCTGCCATAATTAACCCTACAAGGACAGGAAATTTATGATGAAACTTACCTTCTAAGAGAAACTTTTTTATCAAGTCTGCATTATAGACACATCCATCTACATAAAACATAAGTATGCTTAAAACATCGTGATTCTGTCTGTAAAAAATGGGGATCAATACACCAGTAACATCCTCATTTAAAAGATCCACGATCTTTTGTTTGGTATCTCCGTCAAAGTTCATTTCCGAAAATTCATGAACCTTAGTCAAATTCGTAACATCTATTAATTTTCTTATTTCTTCAACGCTAAGCTGCCCTTGTACGCTATACGTTTTTTCAGTATTTCCCATCATAGATATTGATACAGAAAACAGTCTATTGCCCAATTCAAAATGAGCATACAACTGCAAAAAACAAAATTTATTAGTTGTCGTGTCTTGAAAGTAGCGATCCAAATATTTGTATTTCATATTAGTTTTTTCATTTTGCAAATATTGTTTATACAATTCTTCAATAATTTTCATAGTAACACCTCCTACACTTAGCGGTATTTCCTGTCAGTATCAAATGGAGAATATAATTTAGAGCCACAGACAATATCTGCCTATGGCTCTATTTTACCATTATTTTCTACAGAGTAAAACAGATTCTATGTCATAATTTCAGCATTGAAAGGATTTCCCACTTTCCATACAATCTCTATCGCATCTGCTCCATAGACAATGACTTTATCAATCAACATCTTTAACCTGTCCTTATCAAAAGACTCCAGAACGGAAAGCTCTGCCAGTTCTCCGTCCGGTATTTCCTCCGGCTTTGATACTGTCTGCATACTGTTCAGTTCTGCTTGTGCTTCACTCTTGATCTGTTTCAGTTCTTCCATTCCTGCCTTGCCCTTTTCAATCCGGGCAACATAGTCCTCTCTGGTGATTGTTCCGGCTTTATACTGTTCATACAGACGAATCTTTGTGTCCTTCCATCGTGCCATTTCCTTTGTACTGTCAGCAACCGTTGTCTCTAAAACTGTTTTCCGGTCATTCTTCTGAACCTTTTTGCGGATATTCCTTGCTTCTATCAGCATAGCCGCCATTCCCCTTACCTGACACAAAACAGCATCTTCAAGCTCTTTTATCCTGACGTTTACCCTTTGACAGTCATTCTCAAATTGTTGTGAACCAGTTCTGCAAAAATATTTATCGTTTGTCCTGCTCCTGTGTTTCAAAGTTTTTCCACAATACCCACAGATAAAGAAAAGATTTTTCTTCCCCACCGTTCTTCCGCTCATATCCAGACCAACGATATTTGCATTTGCCTTGTCAAAAAGCTCTTTAGACACAAGGGCTTCGTGCTGGTTCTCTACGACAATCCATGTTTCCCTCGGCTGCTCTATCCGTTTCTTATCAGTATCCATTCCGCATTTTGCCCTGTTCCAGAACATTGTGCCAAGATACGTTTCATTTGTAATAATGTCCTTCACTGCACTGTTATCCCACTTCTTTATCTTTACATGCGGCTGCTTATCAGGAAAGTTGTCTCCTTTTAACTTGTGGTACAGATACCTTGTCGGTATCTCTGCCTCATTGAGCTGCCTTGCGATTTCTGAATGGTTTATCCCGTCAGCAGCCATGTGGAAGATTTTACGGACAACCCAAGCTACGTTTTCGTCAATCAGCAGTTCGTGCTTATCTTCCGGATTCTTCCTGTACCCATATGGCGCATACTGTCCGATGAACTCGCCGTTCCTTGCCCGTATATCCCTTGCCGAGCGAATTTTCTTTGACAAGTCTGCACTGTACATTCCATATACAAGGTTCTTCAATGCAACGCTCATACCGCCTGTCGTCCCGAATTTGTCGCTGCTGTCGTAATTGTCATTCACAGACACAAACCGTATCTGCAAGATAGGGAAGATATATTCCAGATACCGTCCTACTTCAAGATAATCCCTACCAAAACGGGAGAAGTCCTTGACAATGATCATATTAATGTTTCCGCTTTTTGCAGCTTCAATCAGTGCCTGCACTCCCGGTCTGTTGAAATCAGTGCCGGAAAATCCATCATCACAAAATTCTGTGATACTGTATGACTGCCCCTGCATAAGTTCCTCTACATGCTTTGTAAGGAGTACCCTCTGCGCCGAAATGCTGTTGCTTTCTTCGTTCTTCTCTTTGTTTGTGTCCTCATTGGAAAGGCGGAGATACATGCCGATCATAACCGTATCCATTTAAACCGCCTCCCTAGTATAATAATGATGTAGTCAATAAGACTACTTGGTTAACAAGTTTCTATAAAATCAGATAACAGAAGAAGGTGTTCTTCCTTCATCAGATGTTATCGTAAATAATTATCATGTCTGACGGTTCCTGATAGACACCAGATAAAGCATAAGGTATTATCTCTTTGGATAGGACAAAGAATGCCCGCCTCCCTGGGATGCTGATTTATCAGCAGATACCTACAAGAAAGTCAATTAGTCCATTCGACAGGGTTTTATGTTTTAGCTGGTTGGGAGCCGGAAGGCAATACCCGAATAACACGCTAGGTTGTGTACCTGCCAGATTGGAAATGGATTCCTATCAGAAAGGAGCTTTTGCTCATGTCAAACAAAGTTATTTTTAATCTTGATGAATTATTCATCTCTGTTGGTATTGATGTCGGTGCTGACTTCTCCTGGATGTCTATCGCTCTTCCCAACCAACAATTCGTAGGAAAACCTTATAAAATCCTACACAATAGCATGAATTCCCTTACAACCGCTGTTTCTAAAATAAAAGAAGCAGAAGAGTTGTATTCTTTGGAAAGTCGCATTTTCCTCGAATCCACGGGAATTTATCATTACCCACTCTTCTGCTATCTTCGTGATAAGGGTTTTAACTGCTCGGTTATAAATCCTATCATCACTAAGAATAGCACAAACATAAATATAAGAAAAGTACATAATGACCGTTTTGATTCTAAAAAAGCTGCTTTAGTTGGTTTGAAACCTGATTTAAAGGTTTCTCTTATGCCATCTGACCTTGCCTTAAACTGCCGTAACCTGTGTCGTGAATACTACGACTTAATGGATAACCGCAGTGCTTATGTGAATAAGCTCCTGGGCGAATTACGTATGGCTTTTCCCCAGTACCTTGGCATTTTTTCCAAGATTACAATCAATACATCTCTTACATTATTGGAAACCTATACGTCTCCATCTGCTTTTCTTGAAGCTGACAAGCAAGAGATTATTGATGTGATAAAATCTACAGCCCGCTTTGGTCTTACCTATGCTGAAAACAAGTATAATGCCATCATTCAGGCTGCAAATGATGCCAATGAATTCGGTTACATCATTGATAGTAATATTAAACGTATCCGCCTCTATATAGGCTTCATCCGTAAGTACGATGAAGAAATCGCAGGTATCCTCGAAGCTTTGCATGAACTTGTAGACTCCAATCAGGATACGGATTTTGTGAAGCAAATCCATTTAATTGAAACATTTAAAGGTGCTGGTTTCTTGTCTGCAGTATCCCTTATGGGTGAGATTGGCGATTTCTCGGCATTTAGCAAACCGAAACAACTCTTTGCTTACTTTGGTCTTGATCCTGCTGTTAAACAGTCTGGAAAATTTGAAGGAGCCAAAGTGCAAATGTCTAAAAGAGGTTCCGCTATCGCCAGAAGAGTCATCCATACATTAACACTTCAAAGCATCAGTACCTCACGAAAGGGTGAAGCCAAAAATCCAGTGTTAAGAGATTACTATCTTAAAAAGTGTGAATCTAAACCAAAGCTTGTTGCTATGGGAGCTGTGTCACATAAAGTATGCAACATGATATTTGCCATACTTAGAGATAATAAACCATTTGAAATCATCACCCCACGGGAACACATCAAACAATACAATGCTGCTAAATGCGACATAGCTGCATAAAATACTGAATTTACTGAATGAATATCTTTTTTAAAACGATATTTTCACCAAGGGATAAGTGCGCCCTTTTTTAGTCCCCAAAAAAATCAAAGTTTCTTCATTTTCCTATTGACATTTATTAGCTGGACTTTCCGCACTCAGGCTTTTCAGGTCATTCAATATATCCTCATATATCAAATGTACCTCTATCCTTAAATTATCATGTACCACAACCTTATCCACAAACGCTTCAGCCATTTCCTTTGTGAGTTTACGCTTATTAAGGTACTTGTCAATTACCGCTTTCCAGTCCTCGTCAATGTGGTAGTCACTGGCAAATTTCGCCTGCGCCTTTAACATTTC
>JAIECJ010000116.1 GCA_029068555.1 Lachnospiraceae bacterium | reverse complement strand
GTGCAAAATCTGTTATAATTCACACCTCAATAACTTATAAGCTGATGAAAACTGGCGTTGGTGTGAATTGTAACAATTTTTTTCACATTTGGAGTTGACATTTTACACATATACATGTATACTATAAAATGTTCTAAATACATATCGGGGTGTGGCTCAGTTTGGCTAGAGCGCCACCTTAGGGAGGTGGAGGCCGCAAGTTCGAATCTTGTCACTCCGATTTATCAAAACACTAGAAATACCGCAGAATATATGTTTCTGCGGTATTTCTATGCATGTACTCATTTTTCCCACTGCTGCAGCACCGAAACAAATGCAGGTATCAGCTGCTTCTTTCTTGAGACAAGATTTTTCAATTCAAACTTTTTCTGCGTCTTAGGAAGCTTAAACGCTTCTCTCACTAATGCTCTCGCCTTATCCCCGAAACACAAAAGCTCTGTTTTTTCATATACAATATTTGTAAGCATGAAAAAACACATATCAACCTGAAGCTCAGACATCTTTTCCTTAATGTAAGGAACAATCTTCTCCTTGATTTCCTCAAGCTCAATACTGTTCATTGAATTTATCTGTCCAACACCGAACTCAAATCCATTGACTGAAAAGTTCTTGTAGTCCTGCTTGAAAATTTCATCCGCATCCTTGTCCCCAAGATTGCTGCCCGCACCAAACATATCAATGGCAAACTCCTCCAGCTCTATTCCGCATATTTCTGAAAGCTTTTCTGCTGCCGCTTTGTCCATCGCAGTAACTGTAGGTGAATGAAACATCAGTGTATCTGAAATAATCGCAGACATCATAAGCCCTGCAATATTCTTCGGTATTTCAATTCCCTTTTCCTGATACATCTGATATATAATAGTCGCTGTACAACCAAGCGGCTGGTTTCTGAAAAAAACAGGGGAAACAGTTTCAAGCGTACCAATCCTGTGATGGTCTATTATCTCAAGAATATCTGCATATTCTATTCCGTCAACAGTCTGTGAAAGTTCATTGTGGTCAACCAGAATCAGTTGCTTTTTGCGCAGATTGAGCAATGTACGGCGCGATATCATACCCACATAATGTTCCTCCTCATCAAGCACAGGGAAATCATGATACCGCTTTTTCTTCATAATTGCCCGGATATCCTCCGTCTTATCTGTCACCTTGAACGTTGTGAGCTTTTCGCGCTTCATAAAATAGCCTATCGGCATACTCTGATTAATAAGCCTTGCGACTGTGGCTGTATCATAAGGCGTATTTATAATAATGCAATTATGCTCTTTCGCAAATATCTGTATTGTCTTTGAAACCTTGGCTCCCATTGTAATAATAACACAGGCAGCCCCCATCTCAATTGCACAAAGCTGTGTTTCATAACGGTTGCCAAGTATTACCATATCACCAAAATGTATGTACTCTTCAAGCACATCCGGATTTGCCGTCGCAATGACTACTTCCCCACTTTCAAAATAGCCGTCCTCATCGCCCACTATCATCTTTGCATCCAGTGTTTCCAATATGTTCTTGTAAGAAGTCTTTGCCCGTGACAAAATACCGTTATCATACACATCCATATATGCATTTGCAATATCACCAATTGTAATGATTCCAGCTAATTTTTGTTGTTCTATGACAGGCACTGTGACATCCCCCCTGTCACGCATGAGATGCCATGCTTTCTTGAGTGATACATCCTCTGTTACACCTTCCACATCGTTCATATCAATATCCCTGGCATCTGTCATAACATCATGAAGATATACTGGCGGTTCCGCGTGAAAGGCATTCAATACATACTGTGTCTCCTGGTTAACCTGTCCTGCCCTTGCTGGAACATATTCACAAGTACCATCACATTTATTCTTCAAATATGCATATGCTATCGCGGAGCAAATTGAATCCGTATCCGGATTCTTGTGACCCACAATATATACTGGTCTCTTGAGCAATTCTAAATTATCCATTTTGCAAATTTCCTTTCCTCATCAATATTTTGACTATTTTATTTCAAACACTTTGGATGCATGTTATATAACATGAAAATAAATGCATGTGTCTTAAAATAATCGTACTGATATTGCTGTTTAAAGTCAAGATTTTTGTTTATTTTAACTGTTTTAAAAATTTTTTAATATTTTATCTTGAAAAATTTAAGTTTTTATGCTAATCTATTATAATATTACAGAAATGTCGATACAAGACAACTCCTTATGATATCTTTTGTTTGATGGATCCAAAGCCATTATTCAAAACCAACAATACTAAAGTAAAATGGAGGAGAATATACTATGAAATCAGCAAAAAATACCAGACATGACAAGATTGATACAATGCGAATGAAAGACATTATCTCACAACTCACCGATATTATCTATCTTCTTTGTAATGCCAAGAAAAGCAATATCTCCATTATTCTGGATCAATTTACGAATATTACAGAAGATGAACGAAATAGTCTCAATATATTTTTCCCACAAGATACCGACAATTAGCTTATGAAAAATGCTTTCTCACCCACTCATATACAATTCTTGCTCCACTTTCATTTTCTATTTCTCTGTATGAGTCTGTGCATAAGAAAAAACCTCAGATTTCAAATGAAATCTGAGGCGAATTTTTCAAACACACTCTACTGCTGGCACTAATACAAACGAATACCTGAAGCATATCCGTCAATCACATAATATGCCATATTTTCATCAAGCTTAATGTATACCTCAATATTTTTGATAGAATCAGCATTGTGGCCTTCCGCAACATATGCTGCCTTTACCCTGTCAATAAGTCCATTCATTGTCAGATCTTCTCTGCCACCAATCTGTAAAACAATCTTCTCAGAAACTGCTGTCTTCTTTGCTGCTGTTGTTTTTGTTTCCTTTGTCTCTTTCTTCACTGTTTTTGTCTCTTTAGCTGTTTCTTTCTTTGGTGTTGTCTCCGCTTTCACTTCATTTACTGTTTCCTTCTTTGCTACAGGTGCTTCTGTCTTTGTCTCTTCCACTGTTTTAGCTGAAACGGCCTCATCAGCCTTAACCTCTGCCGCTTTCACCTCTGACTTCTTATCTGCTGTTGTCTTTGCTGTGCTGACTGCTTTCTTTTCTACTTGTTTCTTAGCTGTTGTTTTCTTTTCTACTGCTTTTCTCACTTCTAACCTCTCCTGCTCTAAATCCTCTAATTTTATTTGTCCTAGAACCACGTCTTTCGATGCTGCTTTTCTTTCCGGATTTTGATTTCCGACCTTTTTGCCTGCGACCGGCTCGACAATGGTCTTAGAAACGCTTTCGCGTTTTGAACCGTCAGTAACTTTCACAATGCACTCCTCCCCTTACACCTGTACCTAAAATCAGTTATATAATACAGGCTCAGAAATAATGCATAATTTCATGCACTAATAGAATATCACATAACTTATATTATTTCAATTTAATTATACAATTTTTATGAATAAATTATATTTTTCCGTTTTTTTCACCTCTGATTATTGATAAAATGTAACAATTAAAAACATGAAATGTTATAAATTTCGCTCCAATACATGGTATGCGTGTTTTGTATATTTATCTCTGCACCTGTACATACTAGTACAATGAAAATTAAGTTTTGGATAGTTTGACGCAGAATATTTGTCTGAGCGTGCTGCTTCACAAACGCAGGCGTAGCGGTGGCTACGTCGAGGCTTGGGGAGTAGTGCTATCAGGAAATTAGGCAGACCAAACTGCCAATTACTTAATATTCACTGTACTAGTATAAAGGAGGCGATTGTATGGGTAATAAATTCATTGATGGCATCGCATTGACCATTGCAATTATTGGTGCCGTAAACTGGGGACTAATCGGTTTTTTTGATTTTAATCTTGTTGCCACTATCTTTGGCAGTATGACATGGCTCTCCAGAATTATTTATGCTTTAGTAGGCGTATGCGGCCTATATCTGGTATGCTTCTATATGCGACTTGATAACTCTGCGACAGAGGCATAGTTATACGCACACAGCATCCGCGCAGGGGCGTAGTTGTCATGACAACTACGCCCCGCGCAACCATCACCGGTTATAAAATATCTGCGTAATAGGAGAATCCTTGTCTAAAACTACTGTCTTGTTGACGCCTTTCACAGAATTCTTCAGCGCATCCAGACTCCTTGTAAAACTATAAAAGTCCGCTTTCATATCACCATCATACGCTGCTGCAATCTCTTTCATATACTCAGCCTCACCTTCCGCTTTCAAAATTTCTGCATTTTTTTCTGCTTCTGAAAGCATAAGCGCCGTTTCTTTGTCTGTGCTGTTTCGAATTTTCTGGGCATCCGAATTTCCCTCTGCTGTATATGTAGCTGCTATATTCTCACGCTCCGAAATCATTCTCTCAAACACTGCATTTTTATTATCCTCTGGCAGGTCAAGCAGCTTGATTTCTATCGTCGTAATCTCAATACCATATTGATTAATGCCGGAAACATTTTCCATAATCAGATTCGTCAGTTTCTGCCCCCTAGCCGCAATAATATCGGACTGGGTCATGCTGCTAATTACATTTTTAATCGAATTGTAAACGGTTACATTGATTCTGCCCTCGGCATTCTGCTCAGATGTGTTCAGTGTCTGTGCAAATGCCTTGGGATCTGTAATATGCCACAAAACAAAGCTGTCGACAATCATGGATTTCTTATCCTGCGTAATTACATCTGATTTTGCAATGTCATACAACAGCAGTTCTTTGGTCACAGTATCCTTTTCCTGGATAAATGGTATTTTGAAATATAATCCCGAATCCGATATAACACGTTCAATCCTTCCAAACTGACGCACCAAACCGTACTGGTTCTCCTTTATAACAAACGCAGAATTTATCAAAATTATCAGTGCTGCAGCAAGCAAAAAAATTCCAAATACTTTTCCAAAATTTTTCTTCATATCAGTCGTCCTCCTGTGCAGCAGTCTCGTCTGAAGAAACTTCAACCTTATTGTTTGTTATATCCTCCAATTGTAATTCATCCAGATATAAGATTTTGTCCAGACTCCCGCTTCCATCATCTATGATAAGCTTTACTCCCGGAAGCACTTCTTCCATAGTCTCATAAAACATTCTCTGCTTTGTCAACAGCGGATTTTTCTCATACTCGGCAAACATCTCATTAAATCTTGCCGCCTGGGCAATACCCTCATTCACTCTTTCCTGTTTTGCAGCCTCTGCATCCTGTGTTATGCGGTCAGCTTTTGCACTCGCCTCCGGAATCTTTTCATTCCTATATTTGTTGGCATTATTTATAGCTGTCTCTTTTCCCTGCTTAGCAGTCTCAACAGCCTTAAATGCTTCTATAACCGCTTCTGTAGGAGGCTCTGCATCCTGCATTGATATATTGACAAGCATCAGTCCAATATCCTGTTCTTCAAGCTTCTCAATTATCATATCTTTTATTTCCGACTGAATCTTACTCTTACCCGTAGTAATTACATCATCGACTGCATAATTGCTTATTATATTTCTAATACATGACTGTGCAATATTTTTCAGGATTTGCTGCGGCTGTTGTGAATGATATAAATATTTCACTGGATCAGAGACCTTATACTCCACATAAAAATCGACATTTACAAAGTTAAAATCAGACGTAATCATAAGTGACTCATCATCAATCTGTTCCTGACTCGCATTTTCATCATTATTCGACCGATAGCCAATCGGAAAACCCAATATGGTTGTGTTTACTTTTGTCACTCTCTGTATAAATGGAATCTTAAAATGCAGGCCTGATGTAACTACACTTCCTGCGCTGCCAAATGTCGTTACTACACCCTGTTCCTGCTCCCCAATGGAATAAACCGACTCGAATACTAATACCGCCATAACCAACAGCGCAGTTATCATCCCCGCCAGTCTGCCTATGGTATTGCTTCCACCACCTTTTGCAGCCTTATTTTGATTGTTGCTTCCCTCATTCCCCGAACTGTTTTCAGGATTAAATTCTCTAAAATTTTGTCCCATTTTATTTTCTCCTAGTGTATTCATTTACTTCTGCCTGAGTATCTCCAACAAATACTCCCACATTCTTGATGTAGAAGATATGCTTAGCCGTTCTTCCGTGGTATGGATATCAAATATATCTGGTCCGAACGATACGCAGTCGAGCCCCGGAATTTTTGAAATCATAATACCGCACTCAAGTCCAGCATGAAGTGCTTCTACCTTCACCTCCTTTCCAAACATTTCCTTATATATCCTTACCATGTCAGCCCTTAACTTTGAATCCGGATTAAACTGCCACCCAGGATATTCTCCATGTGTTTCCGAATAACCGCCAAAAAGCTTTGTCAAAACATCCACCTGCAGGCCAATCTTGTACTTCGCAGACTCAATTGCGCTCCTGATGGCACAGCTTGCAACAACCTCACTGTCACCTGTTTTTAGTATCCCTACATTCAAAGACGTCTCTACCAGTCCATCTATGTCTGCACTCATTGCCATCACTCCATTTGGAAGAAGCACTAAAAACGACAAAATATTATCTGTACTGTTACCGTCAAAGACAAGTGCTGAAGATATCTGGACTTCCTCGCATTTTATAAACAAATTCTTTTCTTTAGATTTCTTTTCATTTTTTTCTTCTTTTTCTATTCTGTCTAGTTCACTGACAAACGCCTCCTTTTCATCCTCCGGCAAGCAGATGACAGCTACCGCCTCACGTGGAATGGCATTATCTTTTTCACCACCGCTTATCTCTACAAGTCTAAACGGAATTTTCACATGTATCTGCTGTAATGCTATGCCTAACAGCTTTATGGCATTCGTATGTTCTTTATTGATTTCTGTACCTGAATGTCCTCCTAACAGACCTCCTGTTGAAACTTTCAGGAATATTCCATCACAACCTGTTTCCCTTGTAACAGGAATATAGCTATCCATTCTCATCCCGCCTGCACAACTTGTCAAAAGAATTCCTTCTTCCTCCGAGTCGATATTCAGCATTCTTTTTGCCTTTAACATAGACAAATCAATTGCTGTAGCTCCTTCCATTCCTATTTCCTCATCCGTTGTAATAACCGCTTCAATACGCGGATGGGCAATATCTTCTGAATCAAGTATCGCAAGTATATAAGCTACCGCAATGCCATCATCCCCGCCAAGGCTGGTTCCCTCGGCAAATATAAAATCCCCCTCAGCCTTTATCCTGAGCGGATCTTTTTCCAAATCTATATCACAGTCACTTTTTTTCACTGCAACCATATCCATATGCCCTTGCAAAATAACAGGCTCAACAGATTCGTATCCTGCTGAAGCTTCCTTAATAATAATAACATTATTGCTTGCGTCCCTTATATGAAATAATCCTCTGTCCTCAGCAAACTTAGCCAGATAACAGCTTATTCCATCCAGATTTCCTGACCCGTGCGGAATATTGCATATTTCCTCAAAATAATAATATACCTTTTTGGGTTCCAATTGCTCTAAAGCTCTCATAATTTTTACCTCTTTTTCTATCTTATAAATCAGATATTATCAGGCTTACCAAAATTTATATTTCCCTAGAGCGTGTTTGAAAAATCATTCCTGCCATCTATACGCCCCACTTTTTGGGAGATTCAATCTTCTTATAGACGACTGGCCAAATGAAGGAGGCGTAGGAGTCAAAGGCATAAAAGGCAATGCCTTACGGTGACTGAATTTGGTGCAAATATCACGCAAAGTGGTGAATACGACGCTTTGGCGTCGCTATGCAGGTAGCCGGAATGATTTTTCAAGCACGCTCTAACCATACTATATCAAATTTATAGATGAATCTTTCCCTTAAAGTTACTCCTACATGTAAATATATCAGACAATCCAAATATGGTAAACTTGTTTGTCAAAGTATTTACAAAGTTTTAATACTATAGTATATAATATATCAGACAATCCAAATATGGTAAACTTGTTTGTCAAAGTATTTACAAAGTTTTAATACTATAGTATATCCAAAAAAATATTTTTGATGTGTTTACATAAAAATCCCTTTACTTTATAATAACTGTCTCTCAGCATTTTATAAATAAGACAAAAAATGAATACATCTGTATCCATTCTGGTAATCATCATTTATTTAGTGTTTGCCGCTTAACTGCCTATACAGCCAACAGACAAAATATTTTTGTGTACTTTTGAGCAGATTTATATAAGTGTACATGCCATTGAAGTCTCTCAGCCATAGCGATTTGTTCATTCCAGCTATCAGACTTTTACATATTCTTATTTCCCTGATTGAAATCCTCAGTACACAAAAAAACTGCAAACATCATGTCCGCAGGTCTTCTGTTTAATTATTCACTTTAACTCCCCGAGTAGGGCTCGAACCTACAACCCCGCGGTTAACAGCCGCGTGCTCTACCATTGAGCTATCGAGGAA
>JAIECJ010000115.1 GCA_029068555.1 Lachnospiraceae bacterium | reverse complement strand
TGCTTCACAAACGCAGGCGTAGCGGTGGCTACGTCGAGGCTTGGGGAGTAGTGCTATCAGGAAAATAGGCAAGTCAACTGCCAATTATTAATATTTACTGTACTAGTATATCTGAATCCACATAACTTCTCAACTATTAATTTATTTTTTTGTGTTTTTCTTATAAATCAATGCATTTTTACTCATATTTTGACTTACTGCGTTATTTTTGTATTCACGACATTAATTTCATGTTATAATATAACAAAAAATAATGCAGGCAGGAGAATCAACGTTAACAGCAAACACTAGAGCGTGTTTCAAAAACTGTGTCCCACATCTGGCAGAAGGCATTTTTCAAACACGCTCTAAGAAAGGTATGAAACTCATTATGGAAAATCAGGAAAAGCTTGCAGTTGTTATCTGCAATTACAATAAAGGCGCCCGTACCATAGACTGCATTCAGTCAGTGCTTTCCTCACATCATTTTGTCATTGGCAGCAATCTGAAAATTTTCGTGGTTGACAATGCATCCACCGACGGCTCCGCAGCGATTATCGCAAAAAAATATGGAAACAAGATATCCTTTACGCGCTCCGATGTGGATCTTGGAAGCGGCGGCGGGCTGAATCTTGGCATGAAGCAGGCTTTGTCGGAAGGTTTCCGATATATATGCTGTATGGGCGAAGATGTCACAGCTGAACCAGACGCATTAAAAGCAATGCTTGACTTTATGGTAACCACGCCTTCCGTTGGTCTTGCAGGCGGCAAAATATATCACAAGCATATGCCGCACTATATACAGCATTTCGGGATGTCTGTCGACTTCAGACACTTTAAAGCTTCCACGCTCTATGCAGACACCCCTGACAGCGAAAATATTCCCAATCTTGTATACTGTGACGCCATCAGCGGATGCTGTATGATGGTTCGCGCCGAAGCCATTGAAAAGGCTGGTCTGATGCCGACCGGAAACTTCCTCTACTGGGATGACACCGAATGGGGTTATCGCATTAAACAGTCCGGTTTTGAAGTTGTCGCACTGGGTGATGCCAAATTTTACCACTCCGCAAATCCCATGCACCGCTGTGACAACACGAAAGTGAATTATTATACGACGCGCAATGGTATGCACTTTTTCATGAAATACACCAAACCGGAAGACTGCACCCGGATGAGCATTGTCCTCCTTCGTTCTGTATTTGAAGCCTTTTATCTTCACAGAATGGGCAATGCGCATAATATGGCGCAGTCAGATATTGCAGCGCTGCTTGATGCCGTCAGTGGTGTGCGCGGTAAAGCTGCCGACAACCGCATCCTCGACAATGATGAGACTGGTCTCGGTTTCGTTAATTTCTTTGAGGAGCAGGAGGCAGTATACATGGAAGATGACGACCCATTTCTGGAGCAGGTGATACGCCAGGTTAATCCCGATATTGTATTTATGCAGCTTCCATGTGCTGACGCAGTCACAATTGTCCGGTGCGATTCCATTTTAGGCATCAAGGATTTTCACTTTTCACTTGAATACAGCGAAAATGTTATTTATATTGACAAAAATTACAAGATGCTCTCCTCGCGCGAGGACATGAATCTTATCAAAAATTACGAACCGAGCCTCCAGCTGTTTCTATATGCAATGCAGCCAGCTGTACTCCAGAGAATCGCCGAAATGCGACATGCTGAATTTCACGAATATAGCAAAGAATTATGTTAAGTTTTCAGAATATTCTGACGATATACTTTATGTAGTGTAGTTATGTAATCACTACATTTTCCCGTACTTATATGGCCAAATTTCTAGTCTTTGGCAGGAATGGAGGATTTTTATGGAGTATCGTCAGATATATGAAAACTTATTAAAGACGTTGTGCAACGCATATCGCAAAATGTTTCAGCTTCTGGAGGGTGTGGATCACTGTGACGGGGAACTGACACGTTTATCTTTGCTAAACCGTCCTAGTGTTGATGAAGTAAACAATATCACTGCATACAAGGAACGTCTGATATGCACGCTGGATCAGATTTCCCTGGCCATAGAGCCTCTTCACAAGCAGCTTGACGGTATTATGGAACTCTGTCAGGAAGTCAGTGTCCATCCATTTTACCACCATATGGAGGACTTGCAGATTCTAACATATTATTATATCCGCAAAGTTATTAACAAAGAAGATATAAACAACCCCGATATAATCAGGCGCCTGAAAAACTATAAAGAATCTCTTGAGCTTGATAAGGCAGTCAGCGAGGTTCCGCAGTCGCAGCGACAGGTTTACATGTTTGTTCCAGATAAGAAAAACTAATTTATGAAATAAAAGGCTTACGTTTTTTCAAGTCTTTTATTTTTTTGCTTTCTTTGACATTCGTACAATGATTCTTGCATTATTCAAAGTAAGCACACTGCAAAAAGCTTCCTGTCAAGCTATTGCTTTCTACATGAGGTACCGAAAAAAGACCGCCAGATAATCTGGCCGGTCTTTTCAGAAATATATTCGGTTAGGTTAAAGTGCGCATTCGTTTTACTGTAAGAGTGAAAGTACACCCTGGTTTGCCTGATTTGCCTGTGCAAGGATCGACTGACCTGCCTGCAGGAGTACGTTGCTGTTTGCGTACTGAACCATCTCGTCTGCCATATCTGTATCACGGATAGCAGACTCAGCAGCTGTCGTATTTTCAACAATATTGTCGAGGTTGCTGATTGTATGCTCTAATCTGTTCTGTGTAGCACCAAGGAGAGATCTCTGTGTGGAGACGATTCTCAATGCATCTGTCACTGCGTCAAGAGCGTATGTAGCACCGTTTCCTGTTGTGTCTTTTACGTTAACACCCTGTAATCCCAAGCCCTTAGTCGTAATTGTGCGGATATCAATTGTAATCTTGTTCGTGAGATCTGCGTCGGCACCTACATGAAGGTTAAATGCAAGAGCGGAATCTACTTCTACCTTGGCATGCTGAATTTCAAATGTACCATCTCCGTTGTTCTTTACTACTGACTCTGATCCCGGATCTGCTCCGATGTCTGATGCAGCCTTTAACTCATCTGTCATAAGGAGATATGCTTTCTCAACAGAAATATGGTTACGCTCTGTTGATTCAGGCGGAAGTGCATAATACTGCTCATCCTTATTTCCTGTGGTATCTTTAATCGTTACATAATTGCCAGCCTGTACAAGATTTGCCACATCATCCGCCGTATAGAATGTTCCATCCGGCTTTGTTGACACACCAATTGTATAGGATTTACCAGGCACATCATTTGCCGAATCCTGAATCAATATAGTAATATCATTTGTACCAGCAGCACCGGTTGTAGCATTGTTCGTAGCCCGTATTGCTTCCTTAATTGTTTCAATTGTGGCAATTCCGCCATTTGAGATTTTGTCCGTCTCTCCTGTGTCCTTGATAATGTAGGTATCGCCCGGCTTAACTGTATATGCATCATCACCTGCTTTGTTTCCAGTCGTTTTATAGAATCCGGCATTGACATGTGTAACATTATTAAGCACACCATTTGCGTCAACATATGTATATTCCACACCATCTTCATCTATAATCTTATCACCGGCAACCCAGCCTGGGTACTTTGTTGTATCAGCAGGATTTGTTCCGTCTGTCATCACGCCATATGTGTCAGCTGTCTCCGTAAGATAAATGTCTTTACTGCCTACCAGCTTAGTCGTTCTACCATCTTCTGCCCTTGTAAGTGTTGCACCTTCCTTAATCGTCAGTGCGACTGTATTTCCCTTATCATCAACAAACTGCGCAATGTTGTCACCCGTCGCAGCTGTCTCAAGTGTACCAGTTGATGCATAGTTATCGCCTGCATATCCATCACCACTTGGCGCAAACTCTGTCGCATTTGCATTAATCTTTACAGTGTATGTCACACCGTCCTGAACAATCTTATCTCCTGCCTGTAATCCTGTAGGAGGAGTTCCGCCTAACTGATACAGGCTGTTAATTGATGTATATTTATTCGCCCTGTCAGAATCAGAGATCGTATACTCCTGGTCACCAATCTTTACAGTATCGCCAACTTTTAACGGATCTGCTGTAAAAATAGATTTGCCTTCGCCAGCCTCTGTCAACGTTCCCTTAAGACCTGCGTCATGTGCCTCAAGTGTCTGTACCTCTGTCCGTCCGCTTCCCTTTAAGAGATAAATCTCATTGAACTTTGTCGTCTCTGCGATTCTGTCAATCTCAGTCTGAAGCTGTTCAATCTCATCCTGAATATAACCGCGGTCTGATTCGGAGTTTGTACCGTTTGCTGCCTGTACGCAAAGCTCATTCATTCTCTGCAGCATATCATGTACTTCGCCAAGCGCTCCTTCTGCCGTCTGCACTGCACTTATGCCATCCTCTGCGTTTGAAGAAGCCTTTGTCAGTCCACGAATCTGCTTTCTCATCTTCTCAGAAATAGCAAGCCCCGCTGCATCGTCCGCCGCACGGTTAATCTTGTAACCACTCGAGAGCTTCTCTGTTGAGTGTGTCGCTGTCTTTGATGTGATGCCAAGCATTCTGTTCGCATTCATTGCCTGGAGATTGTGTTTTACTACCATATAAATTGTCCTCCTTCATTTAAGCCCGGGACATCCGTTTCACCAAGCAGCTTTATTAAACTGAATTGTATATTGTATGCATGGAACGCTGGGTTTCCATAAAACCGCAGATTTCTTTGATATACTCCCTTTATCTGCATACATAAATTGTATTAAATAATTTGTAATTTTAAGTGTAATTCCGTTTACAGTATATATATCGGACTTATTTTCTGAAAATTAACACATTTACATATCTTTTTTCGATAATTTATTAAAATAACATGTTTCAATAAAAAATTCCCATAATCAGTTTACGAGCCGACGACAAAATATTACAAACAAAAAAGCCAGCAGAAGCATTCGGCTGGCTTTCCTGTTCTCATATTAATCTAAAAGATTTGACACAACTGCTGTCGTCTGGTTTGCCTGTGCAAGCACTGAATCGTCTGCATTTTCCAGAATCCGGCGGTTTGCCTCACGTATCATCTCATCCGCTTTCGCCACATCTGCCGCCGCACTTGACGCCGCATTGATGTTTTCAAGCGCTGATTCCGAAACATCACTTGCTTTTGACTGAATCTGAAGCGATACTGCATCTGATGAAGATTCGCTCATCTTCTGTCCTGTCGCAAGCTTGTTTTCTTTTGCTTTTGCATTTGCAACGTTTGCTTCATTGGCTCTTCTAAGTGCGCCATACGCCAGATTACTCTTGATATCCATACTCATACCTCCTTGTGAAAAACAATTATTCCGTTATATATTAATTACGATGATATTATAATATACCATCCCCCTTAATGATTTTATTTTAACTGAATTGTCAGACTATGTCAACTAATTATTTGCATTTTTATGTAAATTCCAGCGAATTCAGACAATTTCGCGTTACTCAGGAAAGATTTTCACCTGCCCGTGAGCCAGGCATCTAACAGTTCCTGCTGACAATTCGTTAAATTTTCTAGACGATGCCACCGCATCGCCGTCAAAATTTTGCCTAGAGCGTGTAGAGAAGATTTATCTTCCCCTACTCGCGCGCCGGGCACCCGTCAGCTCCAGCTGACATACTTCCTCTGGGTGCCCGTGTGCATAAAAAACAGCATATGCAATATGCATATGCCGCTTTTCCATTATACAATCATCTAATAATTTGGAAGCAATACATTTAAGCAATCAGTGAAAGAACTCCCTGATTTGCCTGATTCATCTGTGCAAGCATGGACTGTCCTGCCTGCTGTAAAATATTTGCGTTTGAGTATCCGACCATTTCTTTTGCCATATCTGTGTCACGTATCTGGCTCTCCGCCGCCGTTGTGTTTTCCACAACATTACCAAGGTTATTCACAGTATGCTCAAGACGATTCTGACATGCTCCAAGCTCAGAACGCTGCGCAGATACCTGTGCAAGAGCAAGTGCAACGCGCTCAATAGCGATGCCTGCCAGGTCTTCTGTGCGTACATCCACCTTATCAACGCCGAGACTTGCCGCGTCCATGGCGTCAATATAAACCATAATCTTGTTGGTCATGTCTGCGTCTGCTCCTACATGAAGCGGTGAACCAAAACCTGTTGCACGCTTGTTTGTAACAAACTTAAGCGGCTTGTCCCACGACACTTTGCCCGCTGTGGGATAGAGGCTTCCTGCCGTCCCTTTGTTTGTTGCCGAACCACCTGCAAAAACACCATACCCATCCGGATACTGATTCAGTACGGTATCGCTTTCTGTGTCAAGCTGGAACAATGTAACATTTGGATTCGCATCATTATCCAGGATATCGTCTGACCTTGTCAGGTTTCCTATCACACCGCCTGTTCCCTGTCCTACAAACTCTGTTAATCTCTTTACAAAATTTAGTGCCTCTCCGTCATTGGCAAAATTGTTTTCAAAATCTGCAATGGACGTTTTTCCTGTCAGCGCTTTGACAACATTCTCAAGGCTGTTTCCGCCCCTGATGGCTGCCAGTATGTTTCCAAGACCGCCCTTGATAGACAGTGCGTTGAGGTTGCTGCCGCCTGCAAGATAACCAAGATACATGCTTGCAAGATATCCTGTTCCATAATTCGAAGCAACTGTCCCGCTGCCGATCTGGTCTGCTGTCAGCGCTGCTCTTATATCTGCAATGCTGGAATCTGCTGTAATGCCAAGGCCGCCGTTTACCCAATCGTTTCCGTTATAATATCCGCCGGCTGCCGTCTGTGCCATCCCTTCGATAAACCACAGTGGGAAGGCATCAGCAGTCATCATACCAGGCGTATGCGACTCAAACATAAACGCATGCTGCATCTCATGTACTATCGTGACTTCAAGCGCGTTTCTTGCTGCATCCGTAAGGTTTCCATCGCCATCCACCGCAAGGTATGCCATATTTACACTCAGTTTATATGTAAGCGCATTTGGCGCCGGACTGCCCGATGCCACAAATGCAAGCGCATCACTGCCTGGATCATTTGTAAATTCTAATCCCATGCCGATAGCCGATCCCTGTAAAAAATCATAAGCTGGTGAATATGCATTGATAATTTCCTCCACTGCATTTGGCACGATTTCGTTCCGCAAAATGTCCTTCACCTTTTCCAAATCTGCATTTCCGGTCGCATTTCCTGCCGGTGTCTGGGTCGAAACAACCTTATTGTCAAAATAGACAATTCTCGTACCATCTGTGTTTGTCAGCTCAGACAGCGATACGACTTTTCCAGCACTTGCGCCATTTATCAGTTTCAGACGAAACTTTTCCTTGTCCGCCTCATACTTTTTTTGAAAGCTTTCCAGTTTTCTATTGTTGATTGCCGTTGTGTATGTGTTTCTGCCCGGCTTTGCGATGCTGCCGTCAAGAAGGTTTATCTCATTAAATTTTGTTGTCTCCGCCACCCTGTCTATCTCTGTGACAAGCTGCGACAGCTCGTCCTGGATATTGAGTCTGTCAGAGGCGGAATTGGTGCCGTTTGCCGCCTGTACACACAGTTCATTCATACGCTGAAGCATGTTCTGTATCTCGTCGAGTGCACCGTCCGCTGTCTGCACCATAGATATGCCATCCTCCGCATTTTCTGTCGACTGGGAAAGTCCCCGGATCTGGCGTCTCATCTTCTCAGATATGGAAAGTCCGGCTGCATCATCCGCTGCCCTGTTAATCTTATATCCGCTGGAAAGTTTTTCTGCTCTCTTTGACACTGTACCGCTTACTATAGACAATTGTCTCTGGCTGTTCATAGCCATAAGATTGTGTGCTGCTATCATATAATTTTCCCCCTGATTTCCATATCATGTGGTGCCGTGTTAATTTCCTCCTTGAAACGACATATAATTACCCCGTGCCGTACCGCACCGTACTGTACCAGATAATTACCCTGTATTCATCTCCGCCAGGCCTCACCTCCTTAAAAAGCCAGATACCATCGCATCCAGCTGCTGTAATCAGCTGTTTAAAACACGTTCTCTTTCCGCAGCGCATTTCAGGTACTTACCGCGAAACACTTCCGCCATCTCGTGATTTCCCATCCCTTTATAGATATCCATAATCCTGCCGTAGCAGGTCATCAGATGTTCCCCGAGCGTATCGGAATCTTTCATGGTCGTAACCTTGATGTAGATCATAAGCGCTTTTATGATCTGGTTATTTTCCATCAGTATATTTGCATATTCAAAATTAAACTTTGCCGTATTATATATACCGCTGTACTGTTCCAAAAACACCAGCGCATCAGAAAACCTGCCTTTTCTACAGTACGCCTTGGCAAGCGACATAATCATCTCAGCAACGTAAAGCTTGTCTGGATTATCAATCAGCTGCATCCCTGTCTCATATGCCTCAATTGCCGCATCCATATTTCCGAGCACAAAGTTGGACTGTCCTATCTGAAAATAGAGATAACCATTGTCTGGATTTCTTTCCAAAGCCTTATTCAGAAGTTCCAGATTCCGCTGCTGTTTCCTTTTCATCTCCTCGTCAGTAAGTGCATAGCCGTGGTGCACCACCTCCATAGGAAGCAAAAAGGCGTCAAGTGCATCCTCGCCTTTCGCAGAGTCGATAAACCGTAACTGCTCATGAATCGGAAATTCAAAATGATAATAGTTTTTATTGTACATTCTTGGCACGTCATCAGAGACGTATCCTTTCTGCCCTTCCCCATACGGAACCAGGTTCTTAAGCCGGAGTACCCCTATGTGACGCGGGAATTTCTGCGTCAGAATCCGCAGCGCACCGATGTCCATACTGGTCACATATTCATCACAGTCAATTGCCAGTATCCAATTATTTTTCGCTGCACAGGCACAGTAATTTCTCGCTGCCGCAAAATCATCTGTCCATGTAAAATCGACCACTTTATCTGCATACTTCTCTGCAATCTCTTTTGTTCCGTCTGTCGATCCTGTATCGGTCACGATAATTTCCAAATCATATTTTCGCAAATGCCTCAGACATTCCCCTATATGCTGCGCCTCGTTTTTTGCAATGATGCACACCGAAACTGGTATCTTCGCCATGTCAATCCTGCTCCTCTAATTCCTTTGCTTTTTCCACAACGCGCTCCTTGCGCGCGTTGTACTGTAGAAATTTCTGGTGGAAGTTCTCCGCCATCTCCTTTTCGCCAAAAGCCTCGTACGTCTGTATAATTCTGCCATAGCAGGTTGTCAGCTCGCTTCCCAACGTCTCCATATCCTTCATCATTGTCACCTTGATATAGTTCCCCAGAGCCTTGAGCATCTGATCCGATACCCACAATATGTTGGCATATGCATAGATATATTTTGCCGTCTGGAACTGCGGAGCATACTTTTCCATCAGTGCAAGCGCGTCCTGTACCCTGCCTGTATCTGCATATGCATATGCCAATGCGATAATCAACTCCGACACATAGACGCCTTCCATGTCCACAATGTTTTCAACACCTTTTTCATATGCTTCTATCGCCTTTTCGTACCCTTCAGTTGTAAGCAGTGACTGACCAATCTGAAAATATACATACCCCTTGTCCGGTGTCCTCTCAAGCTCCTGATATAAAAGCTCCAGATTGCGCTCCTGCTTGACTTTCATTGTCTCATTATCAAGCGCATACCCATGATGAATGACATCTATCGGAAGCAGAAATGAATCAATGGGAATATCTCTTTTGGAAACATCCTTCCTGCAAATCTGCTCATGAATAGAATACTGGAAAAGATAATAGTTTTTGTTGTAAAACCGCGGAATGTCACTATTGACATATCCTATGTCATCCCTTCCGCCGCGCGTTATATTCTTCAACCGGAGTACCCCTGTATGCTTTGGGTACTTCTGCATCAATATCCTCATAATTCTGACATCTACCGCATTGACAATCTCGTCGCAGTCAATTGCCAGTATCCAGTTATTTTTTGCAACAGAAGCACAGTAATTTCTGGCCGCACTGAAATCATTTATCCACTCAAAATCTACAACCTTGTCCGCATATTTCTCCGCAATCTCCTTTGTCCGATCCGTAGAACCAGTATCTGCGACAACAATCTCCATACCATAAGGCTTCAAATTTCTCAAACAGTCCTCTATAAATTTTTCCTCATTTTTCGCTATGATACAAACTGATATCGGCAGCTTTGACATATGTCTATACCTCCCCTGTTCCTCTCCGTGTATTAATCAAGCAGGGATGCCTTTCCCCTGCACATAAAAAAGTCCAATATCCTGTCGAACTTTCTTAATATGACAAAAAGAAATGACGCGCAGACATATAAAAACATGCCTGCGCGTCATCCATGACACACTATTTCGTTCCCTCGTGCTGCACTTCTACTATTTTTTGCTGTCCATAAGCTGCGGATCCACATTATTGAGTCTACTCACAGCCGTATAATATTTTGAGGCTGCATCAGCAGATACCTTACGTTCTCTGATCTCCTTGCGTTTTGCACTCATAGCAACTTCCATGGATGCCTTGTTTCGCTTCTCCTGCGCTTCTATCGAAACACCCTTGTCAACCGCCTCCCGCACGAGATTCTGCATCTGCAATACTTTTTCCCTGTACTGTTCGGGATTTTTCTGTACTTCCTCTCTAACCAGCTCATAGGTTGTTGTAAACCCGTCATCCAGACGGTTCAACTCATCAATCAACTCGCCCTTTTCATCCATGATGGCATCATATGCCTCCACATCAAAAGGTCTCTTTGTCGATGCCTCAAGCTGGCGCTTATTGATATTGTATACTTTATCAAGTACTTCCAGTTTCTTTTCCAGACTTTCTAACATAATCTGCAGATAATTTTCTGTCATGTCTGTTCCCCTTCCATGCTGTTGTGTCAGGTTCCGGTTCTCACATAAGCTGCCGCATTGCCCTGACCGCCTGCCACTCTCGCCTGTGCACTCGGATTGGTCTTATCACCGGCAACTTTCTTCATAACCTCTTTCCAATTATCCCTCATGGAGCGCAGATGTTTTAAAATCTCCTCCATAATTTCCGGATCCTTGGAAATATTCGCTTCATGGCATCGTCTCAATAGATATACATATACATTCTCAAAATCCTGCCATACCGGATATTTCTTATCCAGTGTGTCCCTGAAGTTCTGGATAATCTTTTCCACCTTGACAATGTTCTCATGCGCCTTTGCAGGATCCTTGTTCTCCATCGCTACAACGGCAACATTTCCAAACTTAATCGCCCCATCATAGAGCATCAATGTCAGTTCTGCCGGTGAAGCAGTCATGATTCTGGCATTCTGATATTGTGCATATCCGTTTTGTTTGAGCATGAAATTCCTTCTTTCTATTGTATATAATTACAATTCCCACTTATATTATTAACAATTACTGTCCCAGCATACTTGCAAGCGAATTCTGGCTTGACTGCAGCTTTGAAAGCGCCACTTCCATCGCAGAGAATTTCTTGTACCATTTATCCTCATAGGCATCCAGTTTCTTCTGCGCTTCCTTGATCTTCTTGGTGTAATCATCATACTCTGTCTTCATGCGCTTGTCATCATACACCTTGTAGATGCTTCTGTACTCTGTACTTCCCATTGTCTTCTTCAAAGAGTTGTACATATCTGTACTCATTGCAGTAAACAGACCAATTAAGTCCTCCGGATTTTCTGCAATCGCTGCTTTAAGCTCGTTTTCCTTGTCAGAATACTTATCATCATCACTGTCGCCAAAGATGTGAAGCGCGTTTCGCTCCGCTTTCTCTGTGTCGAAATAACTTCCTGTACCAATACCGAAGTTCACAAGATACAATGTCTTGCCATTTACTTCATAGCCTTTATTAACGGCGCCTCTCATACAATCCATGACACTGTAAAGGTCTTTGTCCTTTCTGAGAAGTGAATCTTTTATCGTACTTTCCCACTTCTCTACCTCGTCATCTGACATGGCCTCCTTTTCTTCATCAGAAAGCATTGAATACTTTCTGGCAGAATTAGCATTGTACAGCTTTGTCACTTCATTCATGATATCGTTGTACTCTGTGATGAAGTCCTTAATCATGTCATAGATGCCGTCGTAGTCAGTGTCGGTCGTGATTGTTATCGGCTCCTCTGTCTCAACCTGTGCCGTAATACTGAGTCCGTTCACAGTAAATGTATTGGTATCGGATGTAAATGTAGCACCATTTAACTTTATCTCTGCATCGGAACCGTCAATGCGCGTGCATGATGAACCATTGCCGTAATTGCCAACAGCAAGACCAAGATTATTTAATACAGACGCATCACTGTTGCCTGATGCATCCTCACCCTCAAGCGTAAAATCGTTGGCAGCGCCTGTTTTTGCCGCGCTAATGAAAAACCGCTGGTTACCCTCATCAAATGAAGCGTTCACTCCGCCCTGTGACAGTTTGTCAGTCAGTTCGCCAATTTCCATGTCCGCCGTAATCTCAACATAAGTAACCTTGGCATCTTCACCCTTACCAACCGTAAGCTTCAGCTTTTTCCCTACCAGATCAGATGCGATATCGCTCACCAGGAAGTTGTAACCCCTATCTTTCTCTGCATCTCCCGTAGAATGGTTCTTAAACTTGCCAGCCTCATAAATCGTCCCGAACTTCTCAATTGCTGCGCCTTCAACTTTGCCCGCTGCACCGTCTCCAACCGCACACGTATTGTTCAGTCCAAGTCCCTGAAGAATTGTCTTCTTCGCACCTGATGCAATGCCGCTGCTGGACATCTCATATCCGCCCGCAGGACCATCTACCGTTATCTTACCTTCATTGTAAGACATAGAAATATTGGCACCTGCACTGCTTGCCGCAGTGTTAAATTCATTGATAAAGTCATCCACAGATTTACTGCTGTCAGCATTTACTGTAAAGCTGCCGCCGCCAGTAATGTTAACTGTCAGCGTTCCATCACCCACTCCGAGATCTGCAAGCGTTGTCTCCGATCCGTCTGTCGCTGCATCCTTATCATAAATAGGTACATATCCTGAACTCTTCTTGGAAACAGCAGCACCTGTCAGGTAGCCGCCTTTGGCAGTCTTAAGAACCTCAAGCGACTGAGAACCATTTACTGCTCCGTCGCCCGCAGTAATCACAGCCTTTGTCGGGTCTGAAACTTTTGTCTTTTTCTTGGCATAGCTTCCGGCAAGTCTCATATTGGACAGCGTATTGCTGTAGAGCTTATAAATCCGTTTATTCAGATCCTGCCATATGCTCTGCTTCCACTCAAGCTTCTTCTGATCATTTTTCAGGTTGGTCACTTTCTGCGCTTTCGCCTTAACCAGCTGCTGTATTACCGTATCCGTATCCATACCTGAATACATACCTGTCATTCTCAATAAATCTGACATTATAATCCCTCCACTTAAAACATAAATTATCTGTTATCTATCATAGCCTCTGATCAACCAGAACACCGGCAAGCTCCATCCTCTTTGCCAATAAATCCAGGGTCTTCTCAGGCGGTATTTCCTTAATTACTTCCTGTGTTTCCCGGTCTATCAGCTTTATCGTTATGCGGTTGGTCTTCTCATGAATACCAAACTTCGCATCAGAATGAGGCAGTGTCGCAGTAACCTGCTCCATCACTTTCTTCAATCTATCGAGGTCGACGTTCTTCTGCTCGTCAACGAGCTGCTTGTCAGCCTGAATAGACAAGGTTACCGATTCGTCTGATTCCTTTGCTATCTGTACATCCATCACTCCATCCGTGGATTTGGATTCTGCCTTTTTCACCTCGGATGCCCCTGGCGCCGGCGTTGTCTGCTTTGACACTTTTTTGGTCTGCTTCTGGGCTGCTGCCGCCATCTGGCTGGCCATCCCTATTGTAGGCTCCATATACATGCTCATCACCTCCATGTTTTATGCATGTGTGGCTATTATCTGCAATAACTGTACTTAACGTACAAACCATTGCGCATCAGGTCATGCAAAATATAATAAATCAGCCTGATCCTATCAACCACTACGTCTTTCACAAACTTTGCAGTAAGGTACAAATAATAATTTCATTTATTATATCGTCAAATATTATTGAAAAATTAATGTATATCTTTATATTATATGAAAATCATGCAAAAAACAACCGGCAAAGACAGATTTTACATAAAAAAATTATATAAAAAAAATGCGTCCTTGTCTGTAATTCCAATGGACGCATTTTTCTATATTTCGTTTTAAGCTGCAAGCAATGAAAGAATCCTCTGCTTTGACTGGTTCGCCTGCGACAGCATGGACTGCCCTGCCTGAATCATGATATTATTGTTGGAATACTGTACCATCTCTTTTGCCATATCCGTGTCACGTATCTGGCTTTCTGCCGCTGTCGTGTTTTCGACAATATTATTCTCATTATCAATCGTGTGCTCGAGCCGGTTCTGGTAAGCGCCAATCAGACCTCTCTGCTTGGAAACCTTTGCAATCGCATCGGACACACGATTAATTGCATCTTCCGCTGCCCGTCTCGCAAGCATTGAGATATCATCAATATCCAGCACACCTGTATTCATGGCATCTACATGGAGCGCCATTCCGTCAAGCGCATCATTGCCTGACTGTACCCAGAGCTGCTGTTTTCCCCCAATATAGTTTTTCTTCACCTTGATTGTTTTCTCTGTCGGCGTTCCGTTTGTTGTCGGCAGTTTTTCTGTATCGGCGGGGATGTTTGTATCGCTCTCAGTTCTCACGATTCCCTGATTGAACGAATAGACGCCGGACGCTCCAGCTGCGAGTGTCTTGTCGCTCCACACAAGGCTGAATCCCATATCCATCCCCTGTGTGTTTCGTCCAAGTACCCACGCCATCGTGTCCGTTGTGTAATCTTCAAGCGCCCCGACACTAGAAAAACCACCCACAATCAATGTATCCGCCGCTGCCCCATTGTCACCTGCATTCAGCACAATGTTTTCAGTAAACGAAAGCGCTTTGGGCCGTCCGTTTTCATTCAATATAATCGAAAAATCACTCGGCACAGATGTTGATACATCTGGGTTATCAATACCATTCGATATATTCCTGTTTGTTGTATATATTGTGCTGATGTCTATTCTGTTTCCGCCTGTATGATAGCTTTCATCCACATCATTATTATTGTAGGCAGTGTCCTCATGGTGCACGAGGTTGTATTTGACAGAGACGCCGCTGTTATTGCGCACCTCGTAATTTATTGTATAATACTGACTGTCCGTATCTTTCTCATGCATAGTCACGGATTGTACAATCTGCATATCCAAATCATTCGTCTGATAGGAAAACGTCCTTGACCAAACGTTCTCGTCATTTACCACGCTTGCAGAATAGCTTGTCGGTGTTATATCGCTAAAATTAATGGTAAAAGCACATATCGACGTTGTCCCTGCCGGTGTATATGAACCCACCAGCTTTGGTGATGATGTGCTTCCCGAACCAAATATAAGATTCCATCTGTTCGTGGTTCCCTGCTGTGTGGACTTGGCTGCAAGAGCCAGGTGGTTTCCCGGACTTCCAGGACCGAACGGACCTGCCGTAAGTTCACAGTCCATGCTGATTTGGTCAAATGGAGGCGTCGGAACCGTATCTGGTCTTGAAACCGTAATATTGTTATCCGATCCAATAGCCAATGTCTTTGTCATGGTCTTTTTCTCCATCCCCCGGAAGATAAATATTTCGTTGAACTTCGTCGTATCACCGATTCTGTCTATCTCGGCAAGAATCTGTGTCACCTCGTCATTGATACAGCGGCGGTCACTTTCGCTATTGGTGTCGTTGGCTGCCTTAATGGCAAGCTCGTTAATACGCTGCAACATATCATGTACTTCTGACAATGCGCCATCCGCCACCTGACAGAGCGATACGCTGTCCTCTGTATTCTGTACGCCCTGTGACAGACCACGTATCTGCCTGCGCATTTTCTCCGATATGCTCAATCCTGCGGCATCATCTGCTGCCACATTAATCCTATATCCGCTCGAAAGATTTCTGGCAGACTTTGCAAGGGTTCCTCCTGTAATGTTCATCTGACGGTTTGTGTTCATTGCTTCTATATTATGTTGTATTGTCATGACCATTATCCTCCTTGACAGTCGGCCAGAACCTGTTTTCCAAGCTCCTTTTCCATCTCACATATTTTGCCTAAGATCCAAATCCGTTTTGTGCACTTTGGCAATCATCATTCTTACTTTTAAAAAAGGACCGCCTTTTCCGGCAGTCCTTTTCATGGTAGGTATGAACTTTTTCTTCCTGTGGAACCGATAATTACTGTAACAGACTCAATACACCCTGGTTCGCCTGGTTAGACTGTGCAAGCATTGACTGTCCTGCCTGCTGAAGGATGTTTGCGTTCGAGTATTTCACCATCTCAGTCGCCATATCTGTATCACGGATTGTAGATTCAGCAGCTGTCGTGTTCTCAACAATATTGTCCAAGTTATTTATGGTATGCTCTAATCTGTTCTGGATTGCACCGATCATTGACCGCTGCTTAGAAACATGTGCAATTGCTTCTGCAATAGAATCTATCGCATAAGTAGCTGCTGCAGATGTTGTGTCCTTTACATTTAGACCATCGATGCCTAATCCCTTGGTGTCGAGTGCATCTATCTGAATACCAATCTTGTTGTTCATGTCAGCGTCCGCGCCTGCATGAATGCTAAAGTAGAGAGATTCCTGTGCTGTGTATACACCCTTGTCGAATGCGAAGACTACTTTTGCCGCACCTGCTGGCAAAGTGAAACCACCAGTAACCAGTGTTGCTTCTGTTATATCTGTTGGCCCACCGACATCAGTACCATTTTTATCCTTAAATGTTACATTGACATCAACCTCGGAATTTTCCTTGTTTGCACCAACATTATTTGCAAGTCCAAGTTCCTGACGAATCATCTTATATGCCTGTACATCTGTAATAAATGATGCATCTTCATCATCTATTCCATCTTTTCCAGCCGCTTTATTCGTCATGACCTCATCGACCATTGCGCGATATACATTTCCATTATACTTTACAGTACTTCCAACGGCTACCTTATCCATGATTTTTGAAAGTGTCAGCATATTCTTGTCAGTATTTATCTGAGATTCATCCGTAACAACTGTGTACTGTATACCATCCAAATCAATATATGCGCCTGCCATAGCATTTGCATCAGCTGTGTTATCACCAGGATATGTTGCATTCGCGCCATTAGTAATGGATGCTGTAATTGCATTTCGTATAGCAGTAACACCTGCCTCTGGATCTGCATCCGTGCCAGCCGCACCGATACGATACTCTTTGCCGGCAATTGTGATGCTGTCTCCCAGCTTCAAAGCGTCCATCGTGAATGATGCCTTTGTCGCACTCTCTGACAATGCACCTTTCAGTCCTGCATCCTTTGCTTCCAAATACTTCGTAACTCTGTCTGCGTCACCCTTTAAAAGATATATCTCATTGAACTTGGTTGTCTCTGCCACTCTGTCAATCTCTGTCAGGAGCTGATCAACCTCGTCCTGAATTGTCTGACGGTCGGATAAAGCGTTTGTGCCGTTTGCTGCTTTCACTGCAAGTTCGTTCATTCTCTGTAACATGTCATGCACTTCTGTCAATGCGCCTTCTGCTGTCTGCACTGCACTGATACCATCTTCAGCATTTGCGGAAGCCTGTGTCAGACCTCTCATCTGCTTTCTCATTTTCTCAGAAATCGCAAGTCCTGCCGCATCATCTGCTGCGCGGTTAATCTTGTAACCTGAAGAAAGCTTCTCTGAAGATTTTGATAAAGTTCCTGTTGTGATTCCTAACATTCTGTTTGCGTTCATTGCTCTAAGATTGTGCTGTACTACCATAAAATTACCTCCTTGTAATTGCCATATGCGACTCCTCACACATGGTTGACGGCGATTCCCTTCGCCCCATTTGTTACTTTAATTTTTTTACCTTATTCAATTTTTATATTCCCCGGAAATTGCTCTCGATTCCATATCGGCATCAACCTCAAGTTTTTACCGGTTTAATAATCTGTATAAGACTCTTTATCAGCCTTGTACAGTTATTAACAAATTTGCATCACTCTCCTGTTTTCCAAGAAAGTTTTCCTGTTTAAAAATGAATTTTTTTCATTTACATAGTATATATCGGTAAATTGCACTTATACTTTATAGTTTTCTGACAATTTTTTATATTTTTTCTTTTGTTCGTACGATTCGCACAATTTTTATTATCATCATAGCAGATTCCTTCAAGGATTCAAAACATTTTAAAGACTAAAAAAGAACCACCGCGCAGCACACGCGGCAGTTCTCCCTATATGTGAAATGGTAAGTACCAATTTCAAGCATATGTAACGCAATTTGTAGTTGTTTGTGGGACCGGCTGCCTTACACAAAAGGCTGTTGGGAATACCCACTTTGCGGGCACAGTCTTGTGCAGTTTTATCTGCCAGCCCCAAGGTTTTTCGTGCCGGGACAGAAATGCTGTCCACATAATTATTAACCTAAGAGGCTAAGTACGCCCTGGTTAGACTGGTTGCCCTGTGCAAGCATTGACTGACCTGCCTGCTGAAGGATGTTTGCATTCGAGTATTTCACCATCTCTGTAGCCATGTCTGTATCACGGATCGTTGACTCAGCAGATGTTGTATTCTCTACTACGTTATCCAAGTTGTTGATTGTGTGCTCTAATCTGTTCTGAACGGCACCGAGTAATGAACGCTGTGCAGATACGGTTGCAATTGCATCTGAGATAGAGTCGATTGCATAAGTAGCTGCTGCACCTGATGTATCTTTTACATTCAATCCCTTGATGCCAAGTCCTGCTGTGTCAAGCGCCTTGATGCTTACGCCAATCTTATTGGTCATGTCTGCGTCTGCGCCTACATGGAGTGCGAAATTGAGGTCTTCTTTTACATTTACCTGACCTTTGTTGATAAGGAATCTGATCTCATCTGTGTCCGTATCATATGCCAGTTCATTATAGGTTGCAAATGCAGTATAATCAGCCAAGTCTTGACCGATTGCAGTGGCGTCTTTTGATGTAATATTATCATCCTTAATTTCCGCCTGCTTTGCATCCGTACCAATATTGTTTGCAAGAATAAGCTCCTGCCTGATCATCTGATATGCTCTCTGTGCTGTGATAACATTTGAATTGTTGTCATCAATACCATTCGCACCAGCACCAGGATTATTTGTTCCGTTGGTCGGGTCGATTCTATCCTGCATTGCATAGTAGTCTACTCCCTTGTATACTGCATGGCTGCCTTCCTTAATCTTTGCATTGATATTGGTTATCTGCAGCATATTCTTGTCTTCGTTTTCCTCTGCTGCAGTATCAACTACTGTATACTGTACGCCATCCAGCGTAATCTGCTCGCCTGCCTTTGCCACTGCCAGAGAAGCCTTAATATGCTTATAATCACCTGCTACCGGATTCGCTGCATCCATATCCGCATCATCAACAAACTCACCAATCGTGTAAGTCTTGCCTGCGATCTGAACAGTATCGCCAACTTTCAGTGCTTTCATAGTGAATGTTGTCATTGTAGCGCCTTCTGCAAGTTTTCCATCCAGACCTGCATCCTTACCATTTACATATCTCTTAACAGTATCCTTGTCACCCTTTAAGAGATATGTTTCATTGAACTTGGTTGTCTCTGCAACACGGTCGATTTCTGTCAGAAGCTGATCAACCTCGTCCTGAATTGTCTGACGGTCTGAAAGTGCATTTGTGCCGTTTGCTGCCTTTGTTGCAAGCTCATTCATACGCTGAAGCATATCGTGTACTTCTGTCAGCGCACCTTCTGCTGTCTGTACTGCACTGATACCATCTTCTGCGTTCAAAGAAGCCTGTGACAGTCCTCTAATCTGCTTTCTCATTTTCTCGGAAATTGAAAGACCTGCTGCATCATCTGCCGCTCTGTTTACCTTGTAGCCTGATGACAGCTTTTCTGCTGACTTGGACAATGTGCCCGATGTGATTCCTAACATTCTGTTCGCATTCATTGCTCTAAGATTGTGCTGTACTACCATAATAAATACCTCCTTGTGTTTACACGGTATGAGATCTGCCAAAGTAATCGGCAAATCCCCCCTCGGACGACTCCTTTCGCCCGGGCGATTCTTCACGCCATTGTTACTTTGTTACTGTTGTAACGATTCCGCCATTTCACCTTCGGACCGTTACACCTTTTGCAATCATTCAGTAATCCTTTGATTCTATTCTGAATAACTGCGAAATTGTACTTTACCATATTTAATTGTAATTTATATTCATGAAAATATCAGAACAAACTTTTTGCCTTTTAATATTTTCAAAAATATCATTTTTCTGTTTTCGTTTTCTTGGGATTCAAATGATTCGCCGTTTTGCCGGCTGTCGTGTCTACCTTACAAATACATCCTTGCGTTTATACGGTACGAGATTTGTTATAGTAGGACAAATCCTTTTGCCTGATAAACATCTCATATCCCACGAAACTACTTAGCATAGGGGTTGCC
>JAIECJ010000114.1 GCA_029068555.1 Lachnospiraceae bacterium | reverse complement strand
ATAAGTTGGGCGTGCAGGTCGTTGGAATTAATTTTCAAACACGCTCTAGAGCGTGTTTGAAAAATGCTTTCTGCCAGATGTGCGTCACAGTTTGTGGAGATTCGTGCCAAATGAAGGAGGCGTAGGGTAATCTAAGCCGACTGTCTGGTTCAAAAGCTGGCTCTAATTTTTTCATCTATATCTTCACGCCAAAACAAATCTCCTGCCCACCTTCCTGCTCCAGCAGCTCCACTGTAATCTCACCTTTGTGGCGCTTTGCAATTTGGTTTGCCTGATACAGCCCAAGTCCCCTGTCCTCACGATTGTTTTTGGTCGTGAAACCCTTTTCAAAAAAGTGGGAAATCTCACCCATGGTGAGATTTTCCACCTGATTTTTAATCATGAAAATCAGTTTGTCGTTTTTTGCATCGAGCACCATCTCTACCTTATTCTTTTGCGGCGTCGCTGCCTCAAATGCATTGTCTGTCAGTGTCCCGATGATTTCGACGAGCGCATGTTCTGACACAGGTGTCACTATCTCCTGGCTCAGCACCTGTATGTCAATGTCAATATAGGCGGCCGCGCTGATAATCTTGCTATACAGAAACCCCGCCAGTATCTTGTCTGATATGCGCAGCAGCGCCGGATTGCAGCGGGATTTGTCCCCATAAATATCCTTGCAGTACGCCGACTGCGCTTTTACAAGCTCGTCATAGTCATCAATGGTCACATGCATATTCAGAATCGCATTCATATGATTGTCGAACTCATGCTGCCGCGCCCTGATATCCTTTGTCAGCTCTTCCATCGGCTTTATGTACAGCCTGTAAATCTTCAGCTCCTGCTCCTGCCTCCTCAATGCCGCATAGTTCTGCGCCCAGTCAAAAAAGCCAAATATAATCACTGAAAAGACAATGCCAAACAGCACCATCACCTTGATATCCAGCGTGTGGCTCAGATATAAGTCGACCAACAAATATAATGCAATAATCAGCGCAACCACGCAAAAGATTCTGTACAAAAATTTTCTGCCAAGCTCAGCCATCACAACGCACTCCCTTTGCCCTTTCGTTCTTCTATTCTTTACGTTTCCTTATTCACATATTTTCCTAGTACAGTAAATATTAAGTAATTGGCAGTTTGACTTGCCTATTTTCCTGATAGCACTACTCCCCAAGCCTCGACGTAGCCACCGCTACGCCTGCGTTTGTGAAGCAGCACTCTCAGAAAAATATTCTGCGTCAAACTATCCAAAACTTAATTTTCACTGTACTAGACCGTGTTTAAAAATCATTCCTGCCATCTATATAACGACGCGTATGCGTCGTATTCACCACTTTGCGTGATATTTGCACCAAATTCAGTCGACGTAAGGCATTGCCTTTTATGCCTTTTATGCCTTTTATGCCTTTGACCCCTACGCCTCCTTCATTTGGCACCAATCTCCCACAAGCTGTGACGCACATCTGGCAGAAAGCATTTTTCAAACACGCTCTAAAGCTTCTATATCAAAACTGGCGCAGTACGCCTACTGCATCCTGTTCTATCCAGCACATGACAAATAAGCGAATTATTGTACAGCATTTTCTTATAACATTCATTTTCTTATACCCTTTATTGACCAACAAGATAGAGCTTTTTCTTAATATCACGCTTGAACGTAATCCCGATTTCCACCTGCTCTCCGTTTTTCATATGGATGAACCCGTTCACGGTATCTACATAATCAATATAATCCTGATTCACAACGCACATACGGTGCACCTGCAAAAATTTATTGTCTGGCAGTCTTTCGAGCAGTTGTTTTACAGAAAGATACGGAACCTTCATTTCTTCTTTCAAGAGTACAAGCTGAACCCCTCGCGGTACTGCCTTGACGCACACGATGTCCTTACAGAATATCTTGTAATTAATGCTGTCCTTTTTTACAACTACAAACGCGTCCCTCGTCTCCCCCTGCTGGGACAAAAACAGCAGCTTTCCGGCAAGCTTCTCTATATCCTGTTGGTTATATGGCTTTATGAGATACTGGTAACAATGCAATTCCCTGTAAGCTGTCAGCTCCATGTTCGCCAGCGAGGTAATCATCACAATCGGTGTGAACGCGTACTCCCTTTTCAGGCGTACTTCGCGTGCAAAGGTTATCCCTGAAATGTCATCTTTGTCGTTGATATCCAAATTAATGTCCAACAAAAAAGCCTGAAAGGGCGGCTGCGCTTCCTCCTCAAGCGCAGCTCTTGCCTCCTCCAGACTGTTTACAGGAACGGCGCACACCCTGTCAGATACTTTTTCCAGCATCGCAGCAATCGCATTTAAGCAATCTTTACTGTCCTCCAGTATCAATATCCTTGTCATGTGTTTCGATCCTCCTGACTTATAGACTGTTCAAAAATAACCTATGCATCTTGACTTGTCTATTTCTCCGATTTTACATGTTATTTCTGCACAGTTCCTTATTTTACTTCAATATTTCTCCGACAGACTTTGCCAGTCCCGCTACCCCCTGGATTTCCGAAGGAATAATAATCTTCGTCGCACTGCCGTTTGCAGCTTTTTCAAACGCCTCAAGCTTCTTGATAGTAAGTACTGCCTCGTCCGCGCCTGCATCTCTCAGGTATCTGATACCTTCTGCATTTGCCATCTGCACGACGCGGATTGCCTCCGCCTGACCTTCTGCCTCGCGGATTCTCTTCTCTTTCTCAGCCTCCGCTCGGAGAATCGCCGCCTGCTTTTCTGCCTCTGCCTCGAGAATTGCAGACTCTTTCTGACCTTCTGCCACAAGAATTGTCGATTTCTTCTCACCCTCTGCGCGGAGAATCGCTTCACGTCGCTCACGCTCTGCCTTCATCTGCTTCTCCATCGCATTTCGGATTGCTTCAGGCGGGATAATGTTCTTTAACTCAACACGGTTAACCTTAATGCCCCACGGGTCTGTGGCAACGTCAAGCGCCGAGCGCATATTTGTGTTGATAATCTCCCTTGACGTCAGAGTCTGGTCAAGCTCCATCTCCCCGATGATATTTCGAAGTGTTGTCGCAGTCAGTTTCTCGATTGCCATAATCGGGTTATCCACCCCATATGCATACATCTTCGGATCTGTGATCTGGAAAAATACAACCGTATCAATCTGCATTGTTACGTTATCCTTTGTGATAACGGGCTGCGGCGGGAAATCTACAACCTGCTCCTTCAGGTTTACCCTCTTCGCAACTCTGTCAAGAAAAGGAATCTTGAAATGCAGCCCTACACCCCATGTTGAGTCATACCCGCCAAGCCGCTCTATAACATATGCCGACGCCTGCGGAACGATACGCACATTCACTGCAATCAATACAATAATAACAAATAGAATAACTAAAAAGATTTCTACTATATTCATAGTGTTTCCTCCCCTTCATACTTTTCAACAATTAATTTGACACCCCTGATATCAACAATCTTTGCAAGGCTGCCTGTTACTATCCTGACATTATCATCAACAGACCGCACTGTCCATTCCTGTCCGTTTACCACGGCGCATCCTTTTTCCGCAATATTGTCGACATCCTGTGTAACCCGCACTACCTTGCCGATAATACCCTCATAATTTGTCCTTGTGCGCGTATTGTTTATGTACCTTATCGCCCAAGGTCTTGTGAATACCAGCATGCCAAGTGATACAATTAAAAAAATTGTCAACTGGAGTATCAGCCCGCCGCCAAACATCGCCACAATAATGGCAGCCAGCGCACCGATTGCAAACCAGATGGTCGTAAGCCCTACTGTCACAATCTCAATCACAATAAGAATAATCATGGCAGCCAGCCATACCATTGTATCATTCAAGATAACTCCCCCTTTCCTGTTTCAATATCATTTTGTCAGAAAATGTTTTGTCTTTCTGCTAATTACACATTACCGTATTTTTTCATTACAGACAATAGCTTTTGCGTGAATGCAGTGATTTTCGTATCTAATCGTTTATCCCTTTTCTGTATTCATTCAGTTCTTTTTGGAATGTCTCTGTCTTATGATATCCACAGGAAAACATTTCTGGACAGAATCCCCTGTATATGCATTCTTTCACCATACAGGAGGCAAGCTCTGGCTCGGTCTTCGCCACCGCTTCCTTGACAAGCAGCCATGCCTCTCTCGTCTCAGGGCTTGCACAGCTGCACAGACGTTTGCGGCTGATATTAATCAATGCTTGTGCATCCGCCTCACAGGCATGGTTGACAAGTGAACCCTGCGGCAGTTCATCCCTGCCGACTCCTGTTCTGTCGCTTCTTTGTGTCGACACCCAGTGCTCAATGCCTATTTTATGCCGCACCATATGCACACTTACCCATGATTTTAAGTCTTTCCAACGCCAATAAAACTTCATGCGTCTTATGGGGGAGTGCTCGGATATAATCAGTTGTCTTTTCCACTGCTCATCGGGATATCTTCCTGTTGTCTTATTAATTGTATTCATGGCAGAATCCTTGATATCCTGCCAGTTATCCTCATGTTTGAATTGGTCAATCTGCATGGTACTCCTCCTATTGCCTTTCTTTTTTTGCTGCCGATAATCTTTTCGCCGTTCCTTCTATCTGCTCTCTCTCAGAGGAAAGTTCCCTGATCAGCTGATAAAGTGTCCAGTTAATATTTCTTGGGGTTGTAACCGCCTTGAGTTTTGTCGGTGTAAGTCCCACATTTTTATATGAGTGCAGAAATTCGTCCAGTTTTTTATCTGGAATTTCTGAAAAAATAATAATCTCAGGCATACAAAAGATTGCAGGCGCTTTCTCTGTCTGTGACAGGTCAGGCGGTGCAATACTCTTTATTCCCACAAGCTTTCCTACCTGCACATTTAAGTCCGTGGCTTTCAGCTGCCTCATCTCTATCGCCATGCTCATTCCAATCACTTCCAGCTGTATTTTTTTCTTTTCATCCTGCACATAATACAGGATAGTGCCTTTCTTAGAATCTGTCATATTGATCCCCTTCCTTTATCTTTTATTACATAAATACTATAAAAACTTATCTATCGCACTCTTCAGATTCTCTATCGACTCCATATCGTTTTCCTTCACTGCATCAACAATACAGTGGTCAATATGATCCTTTATGATCACCCTGCTTACCCCGCCTATTGCAGACTTAACCGCCGCCAGCTGTATCAGAACTTCACTGCATTCCCTGCCAGTTTCCACCATTGTCTTTATAGATTCCATATGTCCGATAATCTTGGACATACGGTTTAAAACAGCTTTTGTCTCTGTATGGGGATGTGTGTGGCTGAGTCCCATTTCATGCATCTGATCATGTGTCAGTTTTTTCTCCATCCTTTGCTCCCCCCTCTCAATAAAACACGATCTAAGGTGATCATGCGGTCTGCAATAGCACAGATATCGTATAATGCCACATTCCTTAAGCATCCAACAAGAAGTCCGCCAGCACAACATTGCTGATGTCAATTCCGGCATCGGTCAGTTTCATATAATCTCCATCCTGCACCAGCATGCCCTTTTTTATCCACTTTTGTAGAACCTCTCCGTATACCGCATCCATCTCACTATCAAAGCTTCTGACAAATTCCTGTTTTGAAACGCCCTGCATCATACGCAGTCCTAGAAACATAAATTCTTCCATCTGGTCATTTTTTGACAGTTCTTGTATATCCTCTTTCACATATTCCTTTAAATAATTTTTTTCATCAATCTTTCCGTTCGCATTAGATAATCCACGTTCCGCAAACACGCGAAGATAATTCTCCATTTTCTCCGTATTCTTCCAGCGCACATTCTCAAACAGTGATGATGCGCCAAGTCCAAATCCCACATAATTTGTAATATGCGCTACGCCGCGCTGCCAATAGATATTATTGTGTCTGCACGCATATCCGCTTTTTGCATAGTTTGAAATTTCGTAACGATGATAAGCATTTTCTGCCAGAACCTGTTTTGTCATCTGATACATCCGCCTGTCCACATCCTCATCTGGAACAGGGGGATATTTATCCAGCCTGTCATAAAGCACAGTGCCCGCTTCAATAATAAGACTATATGCCGATATGTGCTCTGGTTGAAGATTGGTCACCTTTTCAAGTGTCCGAATCCAGCTTTCCATATTCTGTCCTGGCAGCGCAGATATCAGATCTATGTTTATATTTTCAAATCCTGCTTCCCTTGCCTGATTATAGGTCTCTATGAAATCCTCATATGTGTGAATGCGCCCAAGCAACATCAATTCTGCATTATCTGCGGACTGTAAACCGATGCTCAGTCTATTGATTCCCGCCTTTTTAAGCCATATCAGTTTATCCTTATCCGCTGTCCCAGGATTCATTTCCAGTGTTATTTCTACATCATTGTCAATTTTATAATTCTGCCGCAGGCAGTCAAGCACACTTTCTATGACTGCAGCTTCCAATATTGATGGTGTACCCCCTCCAAAAAAAATTGTTTTAACTCTGTAATCTGCATAGCGGAATGACTCACATTGTATCTCCCTTCTCAACGCTCCCATATATTCCAGCTGTCTCTGCTGTGTCGCCGGCTTCGACAAAAAGTCGCAATAAACACACTTTTTTACACAAAAAGGGATATGAATATACACACCAAGAAAACGCACTGTACTCCACACCCCTTTCTCATAACCATTCAGTACTTTCATAATTGCGGTATCAAGCCATGCAAAGCAACTTTATAGATGCTTGATGCATGGCACAACCCAAACCTTCTTACACACTTTGCAGCAAGTGCGCAATCCCGTACTGAACTTGCACTTTTCCTATATTTACAAATATACAACTATCTATTTTGAATCATCAAGCTTCAATACTGACATAAATGCTTTCTGTGGTATCTCGACATTTCCAATCTGTCTCATGCGCTTCTTGCCCTCCTTCTGTTTTTCAAGGAGCTTCTTTTTGCGCGTAATATCCCCGCCGTAGCACTTGGCAAGAACATCTTTTCGCATTGCTTTGACAGTCTCTCTTGCGATGACCTTGCCGCCGACTGCTGCCTGTATCGGTATTTCAAAAAGATGTCTTGGTATTTCATCCTTGAGCTTCTCGCACATCCTTCTTCCCCTGTCATATGCCGACTGCTTATGTACAATAAAGGACAACGCGTCAACTTCCTCCTTATTGATAAGAATGTCTAGCTTGACAAGCTCGGACTGCTCATATCCCTTGATATCATAATCAAAAGAAGCATACCCTCTTGAGCGGGATTTGAGTGCGTCAAAAAAGTCATAAATAATTTCATTCAACGGCAGCTCGTACCTTAACACTGCTCTTGTCTCCTCCACATACTCCATGCCAAGATACCGGCCGCGTCTCTCCTGACACAGCTCCATAATCGAACCGATAAACGCTGTCGTCACCATGATTTCCGCAGATACAATTGGTTCTTCCATATAGTCAATCTCCGACGGGTCTGGTAGATTGGATGGATTCGTCAGCTCTATCACTTCACCATTTGTCTTGTATACCTTATAGATTACGCCTGGTGCCGTCGTTACAAGGTCAAGGTTATACTCGCGCTCAAGTCTCTCCTGAATGATTTCCAGATGCAGAAGTCCTAAAAATCCACACCGGAAACCAAAACCCAACGCAATTGATGTTTCTGGCTCATAAAAAAGCGAAGCGTCATTTAACTGCAGTTTTTCCAGCGCATCCCTCAAATCCGGATATTTTGCTCCATCTGCCGGATAAAGTCCGCAATATACCATGGACTGCACCTTTTTGTACCCTGGAAGCGGATCCGCGCAGGGATTTTCCGCGTTTGTAACCGTATCACCGACTGCCGTGTCCTTTACGTTTTTGATAGATGCCGTCAGATAACCTACCATACCTGCCGACAACTCGTCACAGGGTATAAACTGCCCTGCCCCAAAATAACCTACTTCCACGACATCAGCGGCAGCGCCTGTCGCCATCATCTTTATCTTTGTTCCCTTAGATACCTTTCCCTCCATAATACGGCAGAACACAATCACACCCTTATAAGAATCATAAACGGAATCAAAAATTAATGCCTTTAGTGGATTGTCTGCACTGCCCTGGGGCGCTGGTATCTTATGGATAATCGCCTCAAGCACATCCTCAATTCCAACGCCGTTTTTTGCAGATATCAGCGGAGCGTCCTGCGCCTCAATGCCAATGACATCCTCAATCTCATTTTTTACCCAGTCCGGCCGTGCACTCGGAAGGTCAATTTTATTGATAACAGGGAAAACATCAAGGTCGTGGTCAAGTGCCAGGTAGACGTTTGCAAGTGTCTGCGCTTCGATGCCCTGTGCCGCATCTACAACGAGAATCGCCCCATCACAGGCAGCCAGTGCACGGCTTACCTCATAGTTAAAATCAACATGTCCCGGCGTGTCAATCAGGTTAAAAATATATTCGTTCCCATCCTGCGCTTTATAAACGGTACGGACGGTCTGCGCCTTTATCGTTATGCCCCGTTCCCGTTCCAACTCCATGTTGTCAAGAATCTGATCCTGCATCTCCCTGCTTGTCAGAAGCCCTGTTTTTTCTATAATTCTATCCGCAAGTGTAGACTTACCGTGATCAATATGTGCCACAATGCAGAAATTTCTGATTTTATTCTGATCGCTGTTTGACATTGTTACCTCCATAAAATAAACCGTCCAATAAATTGTAATTATAACATAACTTCCTGATGAAAACAATTCTACTGCTTCGCTTTTGCACGGTAAACGCAAGATTTATGAACAAATTGTAAACAAATGATTCTCTGAGAAAATATAGAGCTTATATTTGCTTAATTTCAAAATATGTAAACATTTATAGCTTAATACAGGTTTTTGCTTTTGTGCCATTTCAACAAAAAAGATCACAGTTTTTTGTCGAAAAAAGAGACATGCGTTTACCGTGTTCGCTTTTGCATTAACTATTTTTTGACAAACTCTTTTTATAAAGTGCCCAGATTATAAATAGCATTGCTGTCAGCAATGCTATGCGGATTCCCATCGGCACGTCATTGATATCAAAGCATCTGACGTCAATCCACATTTGATTGATTGCCTTGTTCGCATCTGCATCAAAATAACGCATGACTGCCGTTCTGTCCATTACCTCTTGGGGAGGATACTGGCTGTAAAGCTGCCTGCCAGTCTGGCGGGATGATGCTTGTAATATATAATCTTTGTCCCTATTGTCGCCACTGAAAAAATAACCTACAGGATATTCCATAATATCCCCGTCCTCCTCGCTGGCACCATAACACCAGTTCATATATTCGTATACCGTATCATCATTGTCGTTTCCGGCTATTGATGAAGTATAACCGATATAATACATATTTCTGACTGCATTGTCCGTTCTTGACAGGAAATTGACAAAAGCCTCCGCTGCATGTTGTCTCTCCACACTGTCATTGATACCACTTTTCAACATAACCCACCCGTCAAACCACAGGTTCGTGCTTTCCTTTGGCACGGCAAACTTCAATTCAAAACCGTCAGCATCAGCCTGATCCATGGCATAGACTGCATCTCCCGACCACTGGTAATTGGCAACAATTTTGCCGGTTATCATATCCGCTTTCCCACTGTCTGTCTCAAGGGAATACAGGTTATCCATCAAATCATCCAAAAGCTCCTGCGCCTGTACAATTGTCTCCGGACTTACATCATTCATCATATCCGCAAGCCGCTCGTGATAATCCGCTGAATGTACAAATTTCTCATCTGTCAGCTCATCCGCCTTTAGGATTCCAAGCGCCGCAAAATAAGAATCCCGCACATTATCCTTTAAAGTAACCTGCCTGTTAAACTTCGGATTGCCAAAAATCTCCCATGTCGCCGCCTCGTCCGCTGACACAAGCGCCGGATTATACAGGACACCTGTTATCCCCCACATATACCCTGCGGCGTACTTGCTCCAGCTCTCACCGTTTATCTCATTCGTCTCAAGCGTCTTTTTGATATATGGAGAGACATTGTTAATATAAAAATTATTCTCATCACTTTCCATGTAAAAGTGATCGGAATATGGCAGCAGTTTGTCCTCCGCCATCAGTTTCATAATCATGTACTCTGATGGACAGACCAAATCATAAGTGTCACCCAAATTTAACTGGTTGTAGAGATCCTCATTGGTTCCGAAACAGGAGTACTCCACACGCACCGTCTTGCCGTATGTCTCCTTGTACCAATCCTCAAACTCTTCATAAAGCGGTTTTTCCCCAAAAATTACAGTGCCATCGTCAAGCGTTATTGCTTCCTCATCATCCCACTCACCAAGGTCGATGTATTCCTCCCAGTTACACACCCGTAAAATGACCGGTTCCTCACTGGCACAAACGGTCTGCACCGGCTTCCACAGCCATAATAAAGAAAACGCACACACCGCAGATGCCGTCAGCCAGACTCTCCTGCGTAACCCGCTACCTATCTTTTTCATTGCCTGCACCTGCCCTTTTCTCGTTTTTGTTTCCGGTGACATTCATAATAATAACCATCAGCACAACTGCCGCAAAGATAATCGTGGAAAGCGCCCAAAGCGCCGTCTTAATTTCCGTCTGCGACCCCCGTGTTGCATTTACCACATAAGTGCTAATCGTGTCAAACGTAGCCGGCTTGGTATAGCTCGTAATAAAATAATCATCCAACGACAGCGTAACTGCCAGCGCAAAACCTGATACCACACCCGGAAAAATCTGCGGCAGCACAACACACCGGAGCGCCGTAGCAGGCGATGCCCCCAAATCAAGCGCCGCCTCATACAAACTGTTGTCCATCTGTTTGAGCTTTGGCACAACCGACACATACACAAAAGGAGCCTCAAGAACCACATGCCCGATCACAAGCGAGACAAAGCTGCTCTTATCCACACCACAGGCACCAATTAACAAAATGCACAATGAAAATGCAGTCACAACCTCCGCATTGACAATCGGCACCTGGTTCAGGGAACCAACCACCATATTTCCAAAACGTCCGGAATAAAAGACACCGACTGCTCCCAGTGTGCCAAGTATCGTTGAGAGAAAAGCAGAGCCAACTGCAAGAGCCAGAGTGCCCGCTATCATTTCCCTCAATTCGGGCTTTTCAAACAATGTCACATAATTCTGTAGCGAAAAGCCACGTATTGCGCCTATATTTGCGGAATCCGTAAAGCTGTACACAGCAAGAACAAAAATCGGCAGATACAGTAGTACCATCATGAACGCAAGAAATACTGTACATAAAGTCTTTCTCATGATCCTATCACACCCCCCCTGCTGCTGCCTGCATCCTCATCCGCGTAGCGGTTGGTAAACATGGTAAATACAAGAATAATTATTAAAAGTATTAACGCAATCATGGATCCGCTATGCCAGTCGTAAGCACTGAAATAAGCCCCGATAAGGCTTCCCATAATATACGTACTGTTGTAAAGCATATCAAGTACAACATAGTTTGTCATAGAAGGCAGAAATACCATTACAATGCCGCTTATAATACCAGGAACAGACAGCGGAAATGTCACCTTCAAAAATGTCCACACTGTATCAGCGCCAAGATCTGCCGCTGCCTCCAGCAAACTGTTGTCAAGCTTTTCCAATGTTGTATAAATCGGAAGAATCATAAACGGAAGGAAATCATATGTCATTCCTATCAGTGTATTCAAAAACGGATGGTAGGCAAGATTCCCCTCTATCACCGTAAGGATTTCTTTCAGCGCGGTAATTCTCAATGTAAAATTTATCCACATGGGCATCACAAAAACCATAAGTATCACTGCCTTATGTTTGAAGCTGCTTCTTGCCAGTATATACGCAATCGGATATGCCAGCAAAAGACAACAGCAGGTTGTCGCAACAGCAATACCCAGACTGTAGGCAAGTGTCCCAATGGTATTGGGGCTGGAAAAAAAACTTATCAGATTCTCAAGAGTAAGCTGTCCTTCCCCGTCTGTAAATGCATAATATATAATAACAATCAAAGGCGCAAATACAAAGCATACCAGAAACAGCCCATACGGTATGCAAAGCTGGGATCTCTGAAAACGCAGTTTATTCATTCGTCCCTCCTCATTTCTTGATAGAGTAGTGGAATTTGTCCTCCGGTATCAAAAGACTCACATAATCGTCCATATTCCATAGATACTCATCATCAACAATAAAGTCTTCATCCTCCTCGGTTCGCACTACATAACTATAGTGGTCCCCTTTATATATCAGATTTATAATATGTCCCCTGAGGATGCCTGCCTCTTTATCGTCACTCATCGTAATATCGTCAGGCTTTACGGATATAATCACTTTGATCCGGTCAGGCTCAATCACATCGCCATGTGCATCTATCAGCTCTCCATCTGTGTTAAACGCAGTACCTGCTATCAGGGAAGTAATATCGCAATTGAGCGTCCCATTCAGGAAATGCAGTCTGTATTCCTTGTCCACACCAGATTCAATACGGTTTATGGTATCCTCTGCTATCATGATGTGAATACCTTCTGGTTCAATGTCCAGCCCCACCTCTGCATTTAAATCAGCCTTTCTTGTCGATTGTACCACAATTTCATTTTTACCGGACTGTACCGCAATCTCGTAATGAACCCCTTTGAATATAACAGAAGTCACAACCCCCCTGATAATTCCCTTATCTGGTGCCGTAATCGCCACATCTTCGGGTCTTACCACTGCATCAATCATTGTGCCATGCTCAACATCATCCACACATTCAAACTCCGCCCCACAGAAACGCACCCTGCATTTTCCTGTCATAATACCGCTAAAGATGTTGCTCTCTCCAATAAAATCAGCTACAAAGGCATTTTTTGGTTCATTGTAAATGTCTTCCGGCGTACCAACCTGCTGGATCTTTCCCTCTGACATAACGACAATTTTATCAGACATGGTGAGCGCTTCCTCCTGATCATGCGTCACATAAATGAAAGTAATGCCAAGCTTCTCATGCATGCTCTTCAGTTCAAGCTGCATTTCCTTTCTCATCTTTAAATCCAGCGCTCCAAGCGGTTCATCGAGCAGCAGTATCTCCGGCTCATTGACAATCGCCCTTGCAATGGCAATACGCTGCTGCTGACCACCTGAAAGGGTGTGTATCTTTCTATCCTCAAAGTCTTCAAGGTCTACCATTTCCAATGCTTTCTTGACCTTTTTTTCAATATCAGCCTTGGGAAGCTTCTTTAATTTCAATCCGAACGCAATATTTTCAAATACATTTAAGTGCGGAAAAAGGGCATATCTTTGAAATACAGTATTAATCGGACGTTTATTAGGCGGCAAATCACGGATATCCGCACCGTTCAATAAAAGCTCCCCCTCTGTAGGCTTGTCAAATCCTGCTATCATGCGCAGCGTCGTGGTCTTGCCACAGCCCGACGGACCCAGAAACGTAACAAATTCCCCCCGCTGTATTGTAAGATTGAAATCATCAACAACACGAAAGCCGTCATCAAAGATACGACTGATATTCTTTAATTCTATAATATTATCATTTGACGTTTTTCTATTCAATTCCTGTCCTCCCCGTACAGTAACAATTATTCTGCTTTTGCATGGATTTCATAATGCATCACTTTGTAGTGTATCATATCTTTGGAATAATTGCTACTGTAAAAATTTTTTGGAATTGCGCTTTTTTTAGGTACCTGTATGCAATCGAGCAGGGAAGACTTTTCCTACTCGCACGACGGGCACCCGTCAGCTCCTGCTGACAATTTTCACCTAGAGCGTGTTTGAAAAATGCTTTCTGCCAGATGTGCGTCACAGTTTGTGGGAGATTTGTGCCAAATGAAGGAGGCGTAGCGGGCTACGTTGACTGAATTTGGCGCAAATATCACGCAAAGTGGGGCGTATAGATGGCAGGAATGATTTTTCAAACACGCTCTAGTACTCCATCCGGCTTGTAACAATACTTTACATCACTGGAAAAATTTGCTATACTCCA
>JAIECJ010000113.1 GCA_029068555.1 Lachnospiraceae bacterium | reverse complement strand
AAAAATCGCTGCGCCCCAGTAAATACAAGGTATACAGCGATTTTTTTTATTTCCAACTGTCAAAGATGGGATTATATTTATTATCTTTTATCTGTCAAATATTTTCTATGAAAAACAGCATGAAAGCTGTATACGTTACTGTCCAGACAGGACTTCGCATTTACTGCCAAAGCCGTGAGAAAATGTATCGCAGGAGCGAACAGTAACATATACGAAAAAGACAGGACCTATATAAAGCCCTGCCTTTTCCGTTTCTGCACAAACTACTTGTTGTTATTGTTGTTAGAGTTGCTGTTGTTTGTGCTATTTTTGCTGTTCTTCTGATTGTTGTCAGAATTGCTGTTGTTTGTGCTGTTAGAACCCTGTGAATTCTGTGAATTCTGTGCGTTCTGCGCATTCTGATAATTGTTGTTTGTCTTGTTCTGCTCGTAGCTGTTGTTTGTTCCAGACATAATGATACCTCCAATTTTTGCGGGAATGTTTTCCCTTTTTTATGACATACACTCGTATTTGTTTTTTTGTATGTCATCAGCATTTTTTCATGCTACACAGATATGATTTGCACAAATGCACATTTTTATACAATACTTTTTATTTACATATAATGTTTACCTTGGAAACACTGCCCAAATCTGATAATTATTGTTTGTAAGGTTTTATTTTCAGAAATGTATTGACCTTTGAGGTCACAATTGATATACTGATATTAGTAAAGAGATACTCCTTCAATCCTCTTTACAACCCTTATATATTAATTATTTATACTCCCCTTAACGAAAGACGACCACTTAGTGGTCGTTTTTCATTTGTTTTTTACATTATTAATCAATATAGTCAATTATTTTAACCAAAAAGAGTGTAAAAAATATGTTTTTGCACATTTTTCACACTCTTTATTTACATAAAACTTTATGCAGAAGTGTCATTTTCCCCTCCACCAGCCCCGAATCGTCCGCACCAGAAAACCGGCTGTCAGAAATACGATTATGGCTGGTGCCAGAAAAACAAACACTTTAAACACCACTGTCAGCAAAATTAAAACCGCAATCACCACAATCCCTGTAACAAGCCATCCTGGAAGTCTGATATGCCTGCTCTTTGTGGTATCTTCATAGCCATAATCATTGTCCCTGCCACTCTCGTACCCGTTCTGGCTTCCCTGCTGCCCCTCTGACGCAAACCTTCTGCTTTCCTCTATCGTCTTAGCCAAAAGCCTTGGATCGCCGAGCATTTTCAGCACCTCCGACTCATCTTTGCCTTTTGCAGTCTGACCACCAATATATGACCTGTAATAATTCACATTTTCCTGTATCACGTTTTCAGACACTTTTCCGTCAAGAGCTTCACGAAATTGTATTAAAAATTCGTCACAGTTCATAAAAATCTCCCACTTTTACTGTATGAAACCTCAGATTTCACGCTTTTCATGCGCTTAAGCCTGATCCATCCCTCTGCCCATTATCAATTTTCTCACATATACCGCAGGCTCTTTTTTCATTTCTATCATGTCCCTGAATGCATAAATCACCATTCTGTCCTTATTACAGGAATCCGTATTTTTACCGGAGTCACCAATCAGGTTATATCTGTTCATCTGCCATATATACAAATCTGTAAGCCCATATCCTTCGCAACGTACTTTGTCCATCAGATAATGATGATCCAGATAAAATACAAACTCCTCGAGAAGCTCTGGCTGAAACACAAGCTCCTCCCAGAGTGCATCACACCACTCTTTTGTCTCGTCTGCAATCTCCCCGAGCGCCAGAAGTCCCTCATATGCCTTTATACGCCGGGCATCATATACTATCCCCTTCATACTACTTCTCCGTTTCAATCTGTCATTATATCTTATCCTACCATATGTAACAAATAAGGTAAATTAACGAAATATAAAATTTCAAAAAAAACATATAAAAGGCAGTCCTCTGTGGATTGCCTTCTTAATTTTAACATTATGATATTACCCTTTCACTGCGCCTGCTACCATTCCCTTGATGATCTCCTTGCTGAATGCAAAATAAAGGATAACAATCGGTGACATTGTAATAAGCATGGCTGCCATCTGTTTCGGATAATCTGATGCAAACTGTCCCTTAAACTGGGTAAGAGCCAATGGCACAGTCTGCAATGCCTGATTTTTTATAAGAACCAGTGCAAATGAAAACTCATTCCAATTTCCGAATGTTGAAATAATGCCTATGGTAACAAGAATCGGCTTGCAAATGGGAAGGATTATACTCCATAGTGTTCTCGAAAAACTACTGCCATCTATTGCAGCCGCCTCCTCAAGCGCCACCGGAATTCCTTTCACAAATCCCTCCACAAGAAATATCGCAAGCGGCAGACCAAAAGATATATATGGCAATAACAGCGTAAACCACTTATTTGATATTCCTACCCTGTTGAACACCACGTAAATCGGTACCAGCAATGAATGAATCGGAATCAGCATTCCCATCAGGAACATACCATAAAGGATTCTGTTTCCTTTAAACCGCACTCTTGCCAAAATGTACCCAACAATAAAACCAAACAAAACAATAAACAATACTGATAACGCGGTTGTTCGCACACTGTTCATCATGGATTCCCCAAGATGATAGTCAGAGTTCGTAAGAATCCTGATGTAATTCTCAAGTGTAGGCTGTTTCGGAAACCCAATAATATCCGCATTAAACGCTCTCTTTTCCTTAACAGAAGAATAAATCATCCACACCAATGGAAAAATACAGGTAATAGAAAATATAACCAGAACAAGATTAAGAAGAACTCCAAGTATGACATCCTTCACCTTGTGCGTCTTGATTTCTGAATTTTTATTTGTCACCGCCATGATATTCATCTCCCCTTTTCTTAATCCTTTTCCTTCGTAAACTGGTTGAGCATCCTCTGAGAACCGCCGATGACAAGCAGCGACAGAACAAAAATTCCTACCGAAATGCAGCTTCCATATCCCATATTGGACTGGTTAAATGAAATCTGGTATCCGTACATCGCCATAACCATGGATGATGTGCCCGGACCTCCGGCTGTCATAACATAAATGTTGTCAAACGCTTTCATATTGCCCGCAATGCACAGCGTCAGGCATACAATCATCGTATTCTTAATCAGCGGAAGCACAATATAGATTGCCCTCTGAAACCCATTGGCGCCATCAATCTCTGCACTTTCAAATATTTCCGTATCTATGGAAGCGATGGCTGACATAATGATAACCATATAGTATCCGATATACTGCCAAATCAGAGGTATACTTACCAGCAGCATTACCAGATTGGGCTCGTTCAGCCACACCTTGCATAGTTCAGGTTTTCCGATTAACTTTAAAAACCAGTTGATAATACCATACTGATAATGATAAATCATATTCCATATAAGACCAATACATACCGCTGCAATTGTACTTGGAAAGAACCCAAAAGTACGATGAATACCCTTAAACTTAACTAACTTTGAATTGATCATCAATACCAGAACAAAAGCAATTCCGACTTGTCCGATAATACATGCAGCTACCAAGTAAATATTATGCCAAAAAGATTCCCAGAAAGTCTTATCCTGAATCAGCGTCAAATAATTATCCAGCCCGATAAATGTCTTGTTTGGTCCGCCTTTCCACTCAAAAAAGCTGTAAACGAACGCCGTGATCAACGGCATAAATACGGTAAATACAAACAATGCTACCGGAACCAAAAGATATAAAGCCACCACCCATCCTTTCGGCTTGATTGTCTTGAGCATATTCTTTCCCTCCCCTGCAAGATAATACCTGTAGCAAACGGAAAATACTTTTTTCGTTTGCTACATATTTTTACAACAGAAGCCGTTCTGCCTGAATCCCAGAACGGCTTCATATCAAGCTAAAACATTAATAGTTCGCCTCGTATGCGGCCTGTGCATTTGCGGCAACTTCCTCAGGAGTCTTGTCACCATTCATAAGATCCTGCAAGTCTGTGTTAAATACATCCCAAACCGCACTGTTGATATAAGAATCATAGATTTCGCATGTCTCTGTATCTATATAAGACCAATTATAGAAATCCTGTGTAATCTGGTCAAATCCACTCAGATCAACATCTGAAACTTTGGTAAGTCCGCCAAGTGCATATTTCTCAGCCACAAAGGAGGAGAATGCTGGTCCTGTAATATACTCAGCGAGGTCAATTGCTGCTGCCAGTTTATCCGGATCGTCAGCCACTTTAGAATTAATTGCTACAGCATATCCGAGACCAATGTTCTGTGAGTTCGGAGCCTTCGTAGCATCCGCCGGCTGCGGAAGCACAGCAAAACCAATATTTGCCCACTTATCAGGATCGGACTCCTGCAGTGTTGCTGCTATGTAAGATTCATCCCAGTTTCCACCGATGAACGCTGCCGCTGTCCCTGCAATATAATACTCCCTCGCATCTTCGTTTGTCACGGCATTATAATCAGGATTGAAAATCTTTGTCTCTGTGAACAGCCTCTGTGTCTCTGCCAATGAGGCTACAAACTCAGCATCCTCAAAAGAAGCGCCACTCTTGGCGATCAAGCCTGAAAACCATTCCGGACCTGTGTAACGATTTCCAAGTGTCGACATAAAGCATGAATTAGCCTGCCATTTTCCGCCATTGCCAAAAGCAACTGTTGTAATACCCTGTCCATTAAAATACTCGGATGCAGCTTCCACATCTGCCCATGTAGTCGGGAATGCATCATATCCTGCATCCTTCCACATCTGTTTGTCATATAGCACAACTGTACAGGTTCCTCCTGTCAGGCATGGAAAACCATAGATCTTATCCTCTGTTGTAAATGGCGTGAAATAAGCTGTATTGTAATCTGAATAGTATGGTGAAGCCTTAATCGTATCTGTAAGATCATATACCAATCCCTGTTTAGCCCACTCTATTGTATTCATGCCCTGCAGTAAAAATACATCTGGCAAGTCATCCGCCGCTGCAAGTGTTGCAATCTGCGTTTTATACTCTGCATTTGCAAGAATATTCTGTGTCAGAGTGATATCCGGATGTGCCGCATCCCAGTCAGCGAGCACAGTACGGAAACCGTCAGAACCACCATTTCCCTGCGACTCCTCCGATGTGGAATAATGCATAATCTCAAGTTCTCCTGTGTAAGCAAGTGAAGAACTGTCTGATGATGATGCTGTATCATCTGCCGGCGCTGCTGTTGTTTCTGCTGGTGCTGCAGGTGTCTCCGCCGGCACTGCCGTATCTGCTGCAGGTGTCTCCGGTGAACTGCCACACCCTCCAAGAGCAGATGCAATCATAGCTGTCGAGAGCAAAATACTTATTACTTTTTTCTTCATTTGATAAATCCTCCCTTAATTTTGAAAAATAGTTAACACAACCTTTATATTAATCCGCAAAACCATGTTCTGCGTTTTAATAACATTTTATCCTGGCAACCGAACTGCCTTTAACCAGTTCCCCGTTCATCGTATACTGACTGATAGGGGTTGCCCTCGGATTTTCGATAAGGCTGACAAGTTTCTCCGCCGCCATACACCCTATTCCTACTGTATCCTGCCGATAGGTTGTCAACCGAGGCTCGAGCTGTGAAGCAATCATTATATTATCGTAGCCCGCAACTGATATATCCTCCGGTATTCTAAGCCCCCTGTCCTTGATAACATTCATCCCGCCAATCGCTGAGAAATCATCCGCATATACAATACATGTTGGCGGCTGTTCCAAGTCCAAAAGTTTATTCGTAATCAATCCTGCCATAAAAGAATCCCTGTATTTTCCTTCCTGCAAAAAAGCTTCCCGAACAGGAATGCCATGTTCTTCCAGAAAACGATAATACGTTGAAACCCTGTTGGTTGTTACCATGGATTCTTCGCCATATATATATGCTATCTCCCTGTGTCCCTGATCATATATATAGGAAAGAAGCGCCTGCATACCAGTTATGTTATTTGACATGATTGAAATTCTTCCATTAAATACGTAATCAATTGTAACAACCGGAAGTTCACTCTGTAAAAGTTCAATCACCTCAGGATCCTTATAGTCGGCAATCGCAACCATCACGCCATCCATACTTCTGTAAATGGTATGTTCAAGATAGGACATCCTGTCTTTTCTAATTTTTGAATTGCTCAAAAATGTGATATCATACCCGTTGTTCTCTGCCGTATTTTTGAAATTTTCAAGTATCTGTGAAAAATAATCATGCGTAAGACCGCTTCCTGACCCTTCTTTATACAGAACCCCCAAATTATAGGTTCGATTGGTCTTCAATGCCCTGGCTGAAGAATTTGGATGATACCCAAGCTCCTTTGCAACGCTTTTAATCTTCTCCTTGGTTTCCTCGCCGATATCACCATGATTATTCAATGCCTTGCTAACTGTAGCAATTGACACCTCACAGATAGAAGCAATGTCTTTCATGGAAACCATACTCTTCTCCTTATTTTATTGTCCTCAAAATTATCGTTTACATTACTTAATCGTTTTCGTAATTCAATAATACATCAACTTGTATATAATTGCAAGGATTTTTTATAAAATATGTAAAATTTTATATGTATTCTCTCGGCATTATTAATTTTGCATGTCAAGTTAACTATTTTGTATGCTTATTTTTCACAATATATGTCCAACTACAGAAATCGTTTAATTAAGTTAATACTTAAGTAAACTGTTTTACGCTCCTTATCTTTTCGTAAATCTTTCATTTTGTGAAATATTTTTAAGTTTTTTCAATATATATAAAAAAATAATATATATTTTTCAAATATTTACCTTGATTTTTAATGTATTATTGTGGTAAATTATTAATACAAGCTTACTTAATCGTTTTCGAAAAGATAAAACATTTTACAATCAAATAAAATATAAAAAAGGAGAAACAAACTATGAAATTCGGATATTTTGATGATGTGAACCGCGAATATGTCATTACAACCCCCAAAACCCCTCTCCCTTGGATTAACTATCTGGGATGCAGAGAATTTTTCTCTCTAATCTCAAATACCTGCGGCGGCTATACCTTCTACAAAGACGCAAAGCTCCTGCGCCTCACCCGCTACCGCTACAATGATGTTCCCTATGATACAAATGGCAAATATTTCTATATAAAGGACGGCGATACCATTTGGAATCCAGGCTGGCAGCCGACGAAAACAGCGCTCGACTCCTACGAGTGCCGCCACGGTATCGGCTACAGCCGCTTTACTTCCTCCAAAAATGATATACAGGCATCTGTCCTCACGTTCGTTCCAATGGATGACAACTGTGAAATATCACAGATTAAAATCAAAAACAACGCTGATTTCAAGAAGACGGTCTCCCTTTTTTCCTATGTGGAGTGGTGTCTGTGGAACGCGGACGATGATTCCAGAAACTTCCAGAGGAATTTAAGCACCGGTGAAGTGGAGGTTATCGGCTCCACCATCTATCACAAAACCGAATACCGCTAAAGAAGACACAATTATGCGATCTACACGGTCAATGCAGATGTTGACGGATTTGACACAAGCCGCGACAGCTTTATCGGCACTTACAACGGCGCTGATAAGCCTGAGGCTGTAGTGACTGGTAAATGTACAAATTCCATGGCAAGCGGCTGGTCTCCGATTGCTGCACATCAGATTGATATTACGCTGGCACCCGGAGAAGAAAAATCTTATGTATTTCTCCTTGGATATCTAGAAAACGCTGCCACGGAAAAATTTGAGGCGCCGAATGTCGTGAACAAAAAACCTGCCAATACAATGATTGCAAAGTACAGCTCTGATACTGCAGTTGACAAAGCGTTTGCAGAATTGAATGATTACTGGAAAAATCTTCTCAGCCGCTACGTTGTCGAATCTTCCGACGAGAAGGTTAACAGAATGGTCAATATCTGGAACCAGTATCAGTGCATGGTTACCTTTAATATGAGTCGTTCTGCTTCCTACTATGAGTCAGGTATCGGGCGGGGAATGGGATTTCGGGACTCCTGCCAGGATTTGCTCGGTTTCGTGCATCTGATTCCTGAACGCGCACGGGAACGTATCATTGATATCGCCTCAACACAATTCCAGGACGGAAGTGCGTACCACCAGTACCAGCCTCTCACCAAAAAAGGCAACTCTGATATCGGAAGCGGATTCAACGATGACCCGCTGTGGCTGATTGCCGGAACAAGCGCGTATATCCGCGAGACAGGCGATCTATCTATCCTAAAAGAGATGGTTCCATACGACAATGACATGAGTGCGGCATCGACACTGATGGAGCATTTAAAACGTTCATTTGACTATATCATAAACCACAAGGGACCTCATAAGCTGCCCCTTATCGGACGTGCTGACTGGAATGACTGCCTGAACCTGAACTGCTTCTCCGAACATCCGGGCGAATCATTCCAGACCTTTGGTCCAAGTGAAGGACCTGTCGCTGAATCTGTATTTATCGCAGGAATGTTTGTAAAATATGGCGAGGAATACGCGCAGCTTGCAGAACTGCTTGGGGATAACGCGGAGGCACAGCGCGCACGGAACGAAGTCACTATTATGTATGATGCTGTCCTAAAGGACGGATGGGACGGAGAATGGTTCGTAAGAGCATACGACGCCTATAGCAACAAGGTTGGATCAAAAGAATGCGAGGAAGGGCAGATTTATATTGAACCGCAGGGATTCTGTGTACTTGCAGGCATTGGCGTGAAAGAAGGGATCGCTGAAAAAGCATTGAACTCTGTGAAGGAAAAACTTGACACTAAATATGGCGTCATGATTTTACAGCCTGCTTACACGAAGTACCATGTCGAGCTTGGCGAAATTTCTTCTTATCCGCCCGGGTACAAAGAAAATGCCGGTATTTTCTGCCACAACAATCCATGGGTTTCCATCGCCGAGACAGTTATCGGACGCGGTGACAGGGCTTTTGAAATCTACAAAAAGACTTGTCCTGCCTATGTGGAGGATATCAGCGAAATCCACAGGACAGAACCCTATGTCTATTCACAAATGATTGCCGGACGCGACGCAAAATACCACGGAGAGGCAAAAAACAGCTGGCTGACCGGTACTGCCGCGTGGACATTTGCCAACATATCACAGTACATCCTTGGCGTCTATCCAACCCACAAGGGTCTGCGCGTGGACCCTTGTGTACCGACAGGATTCGGCGACTTTAAGCTGACGAGACGCTTCAGGGATGTGGTATATCACATTACTGTAAAAAATCCAGACAATGTCCAGAAAGGCGTCGTTTCCATGACCGTTGAAGGCACTGAGATTGACGGCTGTATCATTCCGTTTGAAGCTGGAAAATCTGACGTAAATGTTGAAATTATTATGGGATAATATCATTAATACCAAAAAAAGGGATATTGCGAATGCAGCATCCCTTTTTGTATTCTATTCATCCTCTGTCCGAGGCACCTGCGCTGATATCTGTGTACATGTCGAGCAGTCCTACTGTCTCTGTGGCGGGTCTTCCATAGCTGTTGCAGCATTTGTGTGACACGGTCTTGGCATCCTGTGCCTGGTCGTCAAAAATCACACTCATCCGTGCTGCCCCATGTTCCAGTTCACTGTCGAGATGCCTTAATATTTCATCTATCATCTGATTATTGTTATCCATCGATCAGCCCCTCCTTTCTATGCGTTACATTCCAAGAGCCATCCTTCAATGTACAGCAGCATGGAACTGTCCTCCCCTTCTATATACTATATTCCAAGAGCCATCCCCAACAGTCTGAACATAAATGCGCAGACCCACGCTATCACACATTGTCCGCCTGCCATGATTGCTGCAGTCTTTCCGCCCAGCTCTCTTTTTACAGATGCTATCGCTGCCACACACGGCGTATAAAGCAGGCAGAAAACAAGCAGGCTTCCGGCCGTCAGCGGTGTTATCGCCGCAAGAAGATTTGCTGTGTTCCCAAACAATACAGACAATGTGGAAACAACACTTTCCTTTGCCATAAACCCTGTTATAAGTGCAGTGGATATCCGCCAGTCGCCAAATCCCAGCGGCTGAAATACCGGTGCAATCACACCTGCAGCCATTGCCAGTATGCTGTCCTTTGATTCCGTCACCACGTTTAGCCGGATATCAAATGTCTGCAAAAACCATATCACTATCGTCGCAATAAAGATAACCGTAAATGCTCTCTGCAGAAAGTCCTTTGCCTTTTCCCACAGTAGCTGTGCAACATTTTTTGCCCCGGGCATACGGTAATTAGGAAGCTCCATAACAAACGGTACCGCCTCTCCCTTAAAGCGGAGCTGCCGCATGATTATCGCTGTAATAATTCCCACAAATATTCCGGCAAAATAAAGTCCTACCATAACGGCAGCGCCCTTTCCCGGGAAAAATACAGATGTAAAGAACGCATAGATTGGCAGCTTCGCCGAACAGCTCATAAAGGGGGTCAGCAAAATTGTAAGCTTTCTGTCCCGTTCCGACGGCAGTGTTCTGCTTGCCATTACTCCAGGCACCGTACAGCCAAAACCAATCAGCATGGGCACGATACTTCTTCCCGAAAGTCCAATCTTCCTTAATAGTTTGTCCATAACAAATGCCACTCTCGCCATATATCCGCTGTCCTCGAGCATGGACAGGAAGAAAAACAATGTCACGATTGTAGGCAGAAAGCTTAATACACTTCCGACTCCGTTAAGTATTCCGTCAATGATTAACGATTGCAGCACCTCATTTACCCCTCCCGCCGCCATCGCCATCACAGCAGCGTCTGTCAGACAGCCTATCACTGTCTCCAGCAGTCCTGAAAGCCATGCGCCGATTACATTGAAAGTCAGCCAGAATATTGCTGCCATTATAACGACAAACGCCGGAATGGCAGTATATTTTCCGGTAAGAACCTTGTCTATGGCAGTGCTCCTCACATGCTCCCTGCTCTCCCTTGGCTTTATCACCGTCTCCCTGCAGATTTTTCGGATAAACGAAAAGCGCATATCAGCAATGGCCGCTGCCCTGTCCAGACCGCGCTCCTTTTCCATCTGGCAGATAATGTGCTCCAATGTCTCCTGCTCATTAGTGTCCAGCTTCAGCCTGTCAAGCACACGGCTGTCACCCTCGGCAAGCTTGGCAGCTGCAAATCTGACTGGTATGCCTGCCTTTATTGCATGATCATCAATCAGATGCATGATACCATGCAGACACCGGTGCACTGCCCCGCCATGGTCATCCGCGTCACAGAAGTCCTGCCTTCCGGGTCTTTCCTGATACTTTGCAACATGAATTGCATGGTCAATCAGCTCGCCAATTCCCTCATTTTTGGCTGCCGCTATCGGTACAACAGGGATTCCCAGCAGCTCCTCAAGTTCGTTTACCCTGACAGAACCGCCATTTTCCCTGACCTCATCCATCATGTTGAGCGCAAGCACCATCGGAATATCCAGCTCCAAAAGCTGCATTGTGAGATATAAGTTTCTCTCTATGTTCGTGGCATCAACGATATTGATGATTCCTTTCGGATGATCATTCAAAATAAACTGTCTTGTGACAATCTCCTCGTTTGTATAGGGTGACAGGGAATAAATTCCCGGCAAATCTGTCACAAGCGTATTTGTCTTTCCCTTGATGCTCCCATCTTTTCTGTCAACCGTCACTCCCGGGAAATTTCCCACATGCTGGCTGGAGCCTGTCAGCTGGTTAAACAGTGTCGTTTTGCCGCAGTTCTGATTGCCTGCAAGCGCAAATGTCAGCATCCCGTTCTCCGGAAGCGGATTCTCATCTGCTTTTACATGGTACTTTCCACCCTCACCAAGTCCGGGATGGCAGGTTTTATGCTTGGCATTAGGCTGTAAACCGATTTTTCTTACCAGATTCGCATCATGCACATCCTCAATCCCTATCTGTCCGGCATCAGCAAGGCGCAGTGTCAGCTCATAACCATGTATCCTAAGCTCTACAGGGTCACCCATCGGTGCGTATTTTACCATGGTCACTTCCACCCCCGGTATCACACCCATATCCAGAAAATGCTGCCGCAGTGCGCCTTCGCCCCCTACCGAAGTGATGGTCGCTTCCTTTCCTATTGGCAATTCCCTCAATGTCATAATGTCATCTCCTTTGAATTCCATAACCATCCTGTGTGGCAGGAGCTTTCAGCAACCACATTATAGCAGAATGGCTTCCCTTTTGCAATAAACGCAGTCAGGAACTGTATATAAAATGTTATAGTTCGTTACTGTTCACACCTACGCCAAAGTAGTGGAAATCATGCGCCAAAATGCTTGCCTTTTAGCATTTTG
>JAIECJ010000112.1 GCA_029068555.1 Lachnospiraceae bacterium | reverse complement strand
GAAAACCGATGGTTCTGACTGAGATTAGTCTATATCATCGGTTTCTTTAGGTCAAGTTGGCCTCTGAACAGTAACAATGAAATGGTTTGTGTCTTATTTTCTTTTATGTACTTGTTTACTTTTTGGGAAGTTTTTGCTAGTATAGAGGGTAGTGCATGGGAGAACTACACTGCGATTCAGAAGGCTTTCAGGCTGCCTGAAAAATAGCAGACTGAATTGAATCGTATTGAATAGAAAGGAAGATAAAAATGGCAAATGACAACAAGAAACTTGTAGAGGAAATTACCTCCATGGAGGAGGATTTCGCACAATGGTACACAGATGTGGTTAAGAAAGCGGAGCTGTGCGACTATTCAAGTGTGAAAGGCTGTATGATTATCAAGCCTGCAGGCTACGCAATCTGGGAGCAGATTCAGCAGCAGCTCGACGCGGCATTCAAGAAGACGGGCGTTGAGAATGTATACATGCCAATGTTCATACCAGAAGGGCTTTTGCAGAAAGAGAAAGACCATGTGGAGGGCTTCGCGCCGGAAGTGGCGTGGGTGACACATGGGGGGCTTGAGCCGCTTCAGGAGCGGTTATGCGTCCGCCCTACATCAGAGACGCTTTTCTGCGATTTTTATAAAAATGAAGTGCAGTCCTACCGTGATTTGCCCAAGGTTTACAACCAGTGGTGCTCTGTGGTTCGCTGGGAAAAGACGACGCGCCCATTTCTGAGAAGCCGTGAGTTTCTGTGGCAGGAAGGACATACGGTTCATGCTACAGCTGAGGATGCCGAGCAGAGAACGATTCAGATGCTGAATGTGTATGCTGACTTTGTGCGCGATGTACTCGCGATTCCTGTTGTCAAAGGACAGAAGACGGAGAAAGAGAAATTTGCGGGTGCCGAGTCCACTTACACAATCGAGGCACTTATGCATGACGGAAAAGCATTGCAGTCAGGAACAAGCCATAATTTCGGGGATGGATTTGCCAGGGCGTTTGGAATCCAGTTTACAGATAAGGACAATACATTAAAATACTGTTACCAGACTTCATGGGGGTTGTCAACCCGGATTATCGGGGCAGTTATCATGGTACACGGCGATGATTCCGGACTTAAGCTTCCGCCGAAAGTCGCGCCGACCCAGATTCTGGTAATCCCGATCCAGCAGAAAAAAGAGGGGGTGCTTGACAAAGCATATGAGCTGAGAGACCGTTTGGCTGCAAAGGGATTTCGTGTAAAAGTTGATGATACTGACAAGAGCCCGGGATGGAAATTCAGCGAGTGTGAGATGCGCGGTGTTCCGTTTCGGATTGAAATCGGCCCTAAGGATATCGAGGGCGGCAAGTGTGTGTTTGTGCGCCGCGACACGAGAGAAAAAATGGATGTGAGTCTGGACGAGATTGAGACAAAGGCGGCAGAGCTTCTTGAGACGATTCAGTCAGATATGTATGAGGCTGCAAAGAAGCATCTCGAGACACATATCTACAACGCGGTAAGCTGGGAGGAATTTTGTAACACCATCAACAATAAACCTGGATTTGTCAAGGCAATGTGGTGCGGCGATCGCGCCTGTGAGGACAAAATCAAGGAGGAGCTCGCAGCGACAAGCCGCTGTATGCCATTTGAACAGGAGCAGCTGAGCGACACCTGTGTGTGCTGCGGCAGACCAGCAAAGAAAATGGTATACTGGGGCAGGGCGTACTAATTTTTTGGCGTGAACCAATACTCCGGCGGACACAAAAATTGATATAGAACAACATCGGAATGAAAATTTCGATGTTGTTTTTTTATGTACACGGGCACCCTGGTGAAAATTGTCAGCAGGAGCTGACGGGTGCAGATTATAATTCTTAAATGTAAAAAATAATATTGAAAGCTCTTACATCAATTGTGGAGATATTGGCTAATAATATGCCGCGCAAACAAATATAATGATAGGATTATGGTATATTATGACAACGG
>JAIECJ010000111.1:5880-21358 GCA_029068555.1 Lachnospiraceae bacterium | reverse complement strand
GCTGCACTCGTCCTCGTAATAGGTTATGTTGCCATAACCGGAAAGCATGTCAAGCAACGAATCTCTCTCGTCGCGAAGGTCATTTGCATTCTCAATGCCTCCCGCCTCTATCTTCATGATTTCTTTATTCAGTTCGTTAATCCGTTGTCCGATGGAATTAATATCTTTGACTGCATCCTTTACCTGTCTGTTCAGGTTGCCCTGATACTCCTGGAAAGATGCATAAACCGATGTTGCATTATCTACAAAGCTTGCCGCTTTTGATACCAGCATCGACATATTGACGGTATTGTTGGGATCCTTTGCAACCTCCTGCATGGCGCTCCAAAGCGCTGACACGGAATTCTTAAACGCTGCTCCGTCCAGCTCTCCCATAATATCCTCTATCTCAAGGATTGCCGAGTATGAAGTTTGATAGTACGACATTCTTCCGTTTTCCAGCCTGTATGCAGCGTCAAGGAACTGATCCCTGACATGCCTGCACTCGGAATACTTGGAGCCGGTTCCCACCTGGAACTTTTTCCCGGCTACCGAGCGACCCGCAAAAGTATATGTCGTATCGGAATTTGCCACCTGCTGGCGGACATATCCCGGCGTATTTAGATTTGATAAGTTATGCGCTACGGTATGCAGCGCGTTCTGTGATGTGCGCAGTCCACTGTCGCCTAAATATAATGATCCAAACAAAGACATGGTATCTCTCCTCGTGTTTCGTCGTTATTGTTTTGCGTCGAAACCACCATGAAAGATACCAAGCGACTGTCCGTTTGTATATGCATTCTTTGTATAATTGGCTGTTTGCGGCGCAGACTTCATAGCTCGTATCATATTGAGGTTAAAATCTACCATATCAAGCCTTTCTGCGAGAAGCATCTGATTTTTATCATTTACCTCCCTGAGACTTGTGATGGTCGTCCCCAAACGCTTCTGCACCTCTTCCAGCTTTTTCTGCTGGTCAGGCATCTTCTCGAGCATCTGAATCAGGTCTATGAGTTTCAATGTTTCAACATCCCTGTTAACTACGTCGGCAATGTCAGCCAGAAGTTTATCTCTTTGCTTTTCCATTCCTTGGATTTTGCCTACGATTTCCTGTTCGTCCTCCGTGATTTTTCCCAGGCTTTCTACATCCCCCGATATGATGACGGGGGTTTTGCTCTCAGCGAGTACAAGCAGTTTTTCATACTGTGTGTTTTCGCCGTCAAGCACGTCAATCAAGTTCTCCAATAAGCTTGCCACCTGTTCACCTCACTGTCATGTCACGGTATTAAATTTCTCCCCTTAATTTCATACCCTCTAAAATAGTCCGTTGTACTTCTCAAGAAGTTTTCCTGCAAAATCCTCCGGATCCACCTCATATGTATTATTGTCAATACGTCCTTTTAAGGAATTTACGAGGTCCTGACGCACATCAGGTATTCCTGAAAGCGCTTTTTTTGCTACGGAAGCGTCCTGTGCTGTGGCTGAAAGCATAAGCTGATCTTTAAAGCTTGAACCGGCTGTCTTCTTTTCCTCAGCCTTCGTTATCTTCTTGTTTCCATAAATTTGCTGAATCTGATTATAAGCATCTATACGCATATCTGACTCCTCCTTCCCTGCTGTATATTATCTTTATCGGATTTTTTTTTATTTTCTTTATACTTTGACCGAAAGTTTCAGGAATTTATGTCCCCCTCCGCCCGGTGCATTTGCATGATTCCCTTTATGGTGCGGAATATATAAGGTTTGAGCTCCTCGATTCCGACGGGTTCGTTATATAATATGGCGCTGTAACATGTCGCCCCGACGAGTTCTATAATCATGAACACCATCACCTCAGGATTCTCATACCGGTTTTCCCCGTCAGATACGGAGTGGTAAATGTCATAAAAATCGACATCATTGTCATCTCCCGACTCGAGGAGCACGCTTTTAAACACACCCCAGCTGAGATTCTTTGAAATAAACCGCATCAGGGTTCTGTCCTGCACAAACTGATTTATGATGTCGTCTATCAGAAAGATGATTTTATCCTCCTGTTCCACAATCGCTGTCTTTTTGAGGGCGGAATCCGCCCGCCGGAAAACCTCGCCGGACTTGTAGGCAATCAGTTTGTTCCTGATATCGTATTTATCCTTAAAATACAGATAAAAGGTTCCCTTGGCGACTCCGGCGTTTTCCACGATATCAGAAATAGACGTCTTATGAATCCCTTTGGTAGTAAACAGCGTAAATGCGGTTTCCAGAAGGGACTGCCTTTTCTGCTGTTTGTTTTTGTCTATTTTGCTTTCTATTTTTTTTATTATATTATTTTTTTTATCACTCACGGCTTTTTCCTTTCTGTATCTTTATTATTATAAACATATTATGTCAAAAAAGCAATAAAATATCTTTGCTATTCTTCAATTTCCTATTTATCTGACAATAGTTTGTATGATACAATATTATTAATTAATAATCAGATAACAATACAAAGGATGTGCATATTATATGAAAAAACGCTCTTCTTTCACTACAGTCTTTATAACGGCACTCTGTATCATCTTTTCTACTGTTTTTTTGCTGACGTCATGCGGCGGGCAGGAAAAAAACGGTTTATCTGTAGAAAGTCCCACAAGCGTCACGATATGGCATTACTATAACGGCTCGCTTGCCGGCGCATTTGACGATCTGGTTGCCGAGTTCAACAACACAGTCGGCAGAGAAAACGGAATTGTCGTTCACTCCGAGAGCATGAGCACTGTCGCAGGTCTTGAAAGCGCCTTATGGGACGCAGCCAATAAGAAGGTCGGCGCTGCCGAGATGCCCAATATTTTTCAGTGTTACCAGGATACCGCCCTTGCTCTTGACGAAAGGATTCCCCTTGTCGATTTTGACGATTATATCCCAGAGGATGAAAAGGTTTCTTATGTGAAGCTTTTTCTTGACTCTGGCTATATCGGCGAAAACAACAGATGGAAGATTTTTCCAATTGCAAAATCTACGGAAGTGCTTATTCTAAACAGGACAGACTGGAACAGGTTTGCCGCAGATACCGGCGCCTCAGTGGAGGATTTGTCAACCTGGGAGGGGCTTGCCGGCACAGCAGAAAAATATTACGAATGGTCAGACGGCAGGGCTTTTTTTGGCAGGGACTCTTTTGCAAATTATCTGATCACCGCAAGCTCGCAGCTTGGTCATGAGCTTTTTCAGACAACAGGCGGCAAGGTCACACTTGATTTTGACAAGGAAACCATGCGTCAGATATGGGACAGCTTTTATGTCCCGTATGTAAAGGGTTACTATAAGCACGTAGGAAATTATCGTTGTGACGATGTCAAGCTTGGTGAAATTATCGCCCTTGTATGCTCGTCGTCAAGCGCTGCATTTTTCCCAACAGAAGTGACTATTGATGACAGCGCCCCTTACCCAATCACGTACATGGTACTTCCTCTCCCTAACTTTAACCGCACTGCACCATACGCGATACAGCAGGGTGCCGGCATGGCTGTCACAAAGTCCACTGAGGCAGAGATACGCGCGAGCATTACATTTTTGAAATGGTTCACGCAGATGGAACAGAATCTTCGTTTTTCCGTGAGCAGCGGATATATGCCGGTGAGCGTCGAGGCGATAAAGCCAGAAAATGTTGACAGATATCTGCTTGAGCATCCCACGAGTGCTATCGTGGGTGATACGCTTTCTGTCTCTCTCGACGAAAACAGCCGCTATGTCATGTACACATCTCCTGCCTTCGTGGGCGGCACGCAGGCAAGGGATGTATTAGAACGCACTATGCCGGAGCTGGCAGCCGACGACCGCGCGGCCGTGGAAGCGGGTATGCCAGTCGAAGATTTTCTTACTGACGAGCACTTCGAGGAATGGTATAACGACACACTCTCCAAGCTTAAGGAATGCTGCAGATAAGGAGGCTTAGGGAAATGAAAAAACTATTTCAGTCTATCAGCTTGAAATATTATGTCATGCTGCCCCTCATACTGATTATCCTGTTTCAGTCTGTTACATTTGCAGGCATTATTGTTGCCAGCAATACTTCTGACAGTCTGGATAAAAATACATTTCAGATTATCAACAATACGGTGACGACAAAAGGTGTATCGCTTGAACAGCGTTTTTCCGCCTTTGTCAATATGGAAGGTTTCTATAATTCCGTGACAGAGCGTGCTGCAGCGAATGCCGCCGAGCTTGAGCTGAGCATTATGGACTATGTGGCTGATGCAGAAAACCGCCAGGCACTTCTTCAGGACATCATTCCTGCCATCCTTCGTTCCCTGCGCAGAAGCGGCGCCACTTCATGTTTTATTATGCTGGAAAATGAGACACAGGCACCGCTGAAAGACGCTGTTTACCTCAGAGACATTAATCCGTCTGACTCTCCCGATAACAACGCTGATCTGATGACGGAAGCCGGTCCGTCAGGGCTTCTGTACGACCACGGACTCACACTCAGCTCGATGTGGACTACACACCTCGATGCAGAACAGGACTGTACTTTTTACCAGACTACCTTTGACGGCGGCAATCGCTACACTGACATTCCTGCAATGGATCTTGGCTATTTCAGCCCCCCTGTACGCATTCATCCAGATGACCGCCCATGTATCACCTACACAATCCCGCTCCTTGACGAAAACCACCGCTCCTATGGCATCATCGGTTTTGATTTGACGCTTGACTATCTCAAAAAGCTGCTTCCAAGTCAGGACATGACACTTGACGAATATGGATGCTATTATCTGGGAATCACAGAGAATTTTACAGATGCAGAAAACGTGCTGGTCGTCAATGATGACTATTATGACTCACTCGCAGCCGGTGCCCGTGTAAGGCTCAGTCAGACAAATGCAGATTTTGCTCTCTACGACCTGAAAGCCGCAGGGCTGAAAACTGCCACCTGCGCATGCATCTATCCACTGAGAATTTACTCCGCACGATCCCCCTATGCAGACCAGCAGTGGATTCTTGGCGGACTAATCCGCTCCGATATGCTCTACGCTTCCTCCCAGCATCTGAATGTGACTGTTCTAGGCGCTATCGGTATGTCATTGCTGCTTTCCATTACAGGCACTCTGATTATTACACACTTTTTCATGCGCCCCATCCGGCTGCTGGGCAGCGGGATTCCAAAGCTTAGGCCTGGCTACAGCACACTGCCGAAAACGCGCATTACGGAGTTTGACAATTTATCCGCTGCCATAGAGGAACAGAATATTTCTATCTACAGACTTGGAAACAAGACAGCGGATATTATTGATATCACAGGGGTGTCTCTGGGCGTATGCGAATTTTCCCCGACAGGGGAAACGGTCTACTGCACCCATAAGATATTTGAAATCCTGGAAATCTCCGACAAGGGCTGGGCGCACAACCACATTTCCAAAGAGCTGCTCACTCGCAGGATTATGCAGTACAATGACTGCTTTGAACAAAGTCATGAAAATCCCGACGTATACCGCTATCACCGTCCAGCGTTCGGCGACAAGTGGCTGGATGTCAAGCAGGTTATAGACGCGGAAAGCACCATTATCACAATCTTTGACATTACAGAAAGTGTGCTTGAGAAGGAGAAAATTATCCACGACCGCGACTATGATATCCTGACTGGACTTCTGAACAGGCGCGCGTTCTCCCGCGAGATGACATACATGATAGATGAAGGGCATTGTGAAAACGGTGTCCTGTCCATCTGGGATCTGGATAATCTCAAATACACAAACGACACTTATGGCCATGAAATTGGCGATAAATACATATGCACCTTGTCAGACCTGCTCAAAAAAGAGCTTCCGGAAAAAAGCATCAGCGCCCGCCTCTCCGGTGATGAGTTTACGATGTTCCTCTATGACGATCCCCGGGAAAAACTGGTAAGTATCCTGAAGAACATACACAATCTGCTAATGCAGGAGCGTCTGAGTCTTCCGGACGGACTAGAACTCAACATGAGCGCTTCCGCCGGAATGGCTTTTTATGGGGAGGATGCAGCAAATTATGCTGAGCTGCTCAAGTATGCAGATTTTGCCATGTATCAGATTAAAAAGTCTTCTAAGGGAAGTATCAAAGCATACAACAAGGATTCTTATCTGAAGGATTACATCCTGGTGCAAGGTGTCGGGGAGCTGGACCGGATTATTATGGATGAGTTAGTCCAATATGCCTATCAGCCGATTGTCTCAGTCAAGACTGGCGGCGTGTTTGCATACGAGGCACTAATGCGCCCAATATCTGACCTGCTCGGGCGTCCTGACAATTTTCTCAGGGTTGCCGAAGCGCAGTTTAAACTGGACAAGGTGGAGCGCCTTACATGGTTCCATGGTCTGAGAGGCTTTTTTGACCAAGTGCGCGACGACGACAATGCACGTATCTTTATCAACTCCATCCCGAACCAGCTGCTCTCTGAGGAGGACTGGCAGAGGCTTGAGGAGCTGTACGGAAATAAGCTTAGCCGCATTGTCATGGAAATTACGGAGGGCGCAAGGAGCGAAGTTGACATTGAGGAAAAGAAACGGGCATTTTGCAGCAAATGGAATATTCCGGTTGCCCTTGACGACTACGGTTCCGGTTACAGCAACAGCGACCTTCTTGTCTCGCGTATGTTCCACTTCGTGAAGCTTGATATGGGTCTGATACAAGGCATTGACAAAAATCCGTCAACCCAGGCGCTGGTGCGCAGTACCATTGATTACTGCCACGAAAACTTCCTGATGGTTATCGCGGAAGGGATTGAAACCCAGGAGGAATATGATACCGTCAAGGAGCTTGGCGCAGACTTTGTACAGGGCTTTTTGCTGGCAAGACCGTCCTTTCATCTATATCCGGATAAATAATAGTCATGAAAAACGTGCAGGATTCCTGTCCCTGCACGTTTTTAAGCTTCTTCTGAAAATTGTATGGGTTCCACATCCTCGCTGAGCGGCTTTATCTCGTATTCCGGAAGGCTGTCAAGCAGCTCGTCCAGAATCGTTCCGGTATTGTACACGACATCATGTGCCAGCATGATGACTTTATTGCGCCCCAGCGTTGTCTGCACACCATTGGCAATCAGCTGCGCCGAATCCGGCTCCTTTACCGCATCCTCAAGACTGGCATTCCAGTCATAGTATGTATATCCTTTTTTGGTCATTTCCCGGATGATTTCTGCATACACTTTCTGATTATATTGATTGATGCTTCCTCCCGGAAAGCGGAAGATATGGGCATCCACACCAGTCACTCTATAGACAGCCTGTCTTGCACGCTCAAAGTCCGCCATATAGCTTTCCGCACTCTCATACAAGTCTTTATAGCCGTGGCTATAACAGTGAATTCCGATGGTATGTCCCTCGGCAGCGATTTTTCTGGCTATTTCCGGATGTCTTTCAACATTTTCCCCGACCAGAAAAAAGGTTGCCTTAATATTTCTTTTCCTTAATACCTCCAGTACCCGCAGTGTATTTTCCTCAGATGGTCCGTCATCAAAAGTCAGATACAGGGTTTTCGGATAAAAAAAGTATGTTATTCCCTGTGCGATTCCTGCCGCAAGCTGATCCTGATATTCCTGCGAGGCAAGATTTTCCCGCTCCTCTTTGTTGGATAAAAAGCCTGTCTCAATCAGGCAAGCCGGCATCGTTGTGCTCCCTGTCACATGAAAATCGGCATCACCGCGGACTTCCCGCTCAAGCGCCTGCGTGCTTTTTGCCGTCTGGTGCGAGACCAGAAGTGCAAGCCGCCTGCTGTCCCGACGCGTATCCGTTCCGTCATACCACACTTCCATGCCTTTCACGCTGGACTCGTCTGAAAAATTCTGGTGAATACTGACATAAATATCTGCCTTGGCAGCGTTCGCTTCTTTTACCCGGTCCTCTTTTGTGACATATGTGTCATTATTCCGCGACATGATTACCCGAAATCCCGCGTCTGTCAGCTTGTCCTTCACCAGCTTCGCAATAGAAAGGTTAATATCTTTTTCAATGATATCTCCTTTCAGACAGCCGCCGTCGCTGCCGCCATGTCCTGCATCTATAAAGACAACCGGTGTCATATTATCTAAGCTGGCTCTTTCTTTTTTTTGACTCCTTCTGGAAACGGGTTCTTCCTCAGGCTGGCTGCCTACAATATCTTCAAAAGTCATCTCCTCTGAATCTTTTTCCGGTGTTGCCCAGACCTCTGACGGGGACAGTCTGTCCGACAAAAAAACGATTGCGATAATCACACTTAGCAGTAACACAAACTCACAGGCAAGCCTTCGCATCCTTTTTTTTCTTCTCCGTCTATTACAATAGTTCTCATACTTTTGTGAAAATGATGGTCCTTCGTACATTCCTGCTGCTCCTTCCGTGTAACTTCTTCACTGTACCTTTATAGTTACACTATAATGGAGCGGTGCATCAAAACTTCATCTTTTTTGCATCATAGTTGCATCATCTTGTAATCTTTAAAAAGATTTCGTTGATTCCCTCAAAATAACCGACAGTCACAATCGTATTTCCGTTCCCCATTCCCGGGAATACATATTTCTTAAAATACGGCGTCGCTTCAAGCAGCGGGTTGTCAGACTCATACGCTGCCGGCATACCAAGTCCCATATATTCTGCCCATGCTTCAATTATGACATCTGTGTCAATCTGGCTCCACAGAAGTCCGGTTCTGGCATAAAACTCATATATTTTGCCATTGTCTGCATCAATGTAAGCGTCGAGAAGCCTGTTTCCTTTGTCTGCATTCTTCTGGCTGTTTGACAGTTCCATTTTCCAGACCGCCACGTTGTTCCTCGGCTCTAGCACATCAATTGCCGAGTACAGTGTCGCGTTGTAGGATAAAGACGACACCTCCCGCACTTCAGGCGGCAGGATGCCAAGCTCTTTTAAAGTACTTATACCCTCGTTGCAGGTCTCGTATATCTGCTCATCCGTAATTTCGTTTCCCGATGGTCCTTTATATTTGCGCACAAAAGCATAAGAACCCTCCAAATCTTCATATCCCAAATCTGCACTGCCTGCATGCAGCAACGCACTCTGCTCACTTCCAGGAGTCTCCTGACTGCTAATGCAGTTTGATAATATATAAATTTTTTCGTTTGCATTCAGCCGGTAGCGGTACCCCTCGCCCGCTTCCTCCACATTTTCCATATGAGGCTGGTTGAGGATTCCTTTGTCCTTATATTTTGCAAGTGCCTCTGGTCCCCATATGGAGCCTGCCATCACAAGCACAACCGCCAGAAAAACCGTCGAATACCATGCTGTATTTCTCATGACCTACCTCCCAGGATAAACCCAATGCGGGAACCTTTTCCCTGTTCGCTTTGAATCAAAAGTTCACTCTGATGAATCTTCAAAATTTCTACACACAGCGCAAGTCCAAGCCCTGCGCCGTTCTTACTTCGCGCGCGCGACTTATCCACCATGTAAAATGCCTTGGTGATTTTATTCTGCTCCTCCTTGGGTATACCGATTCCTTCGTCCGCAATCTCAAACTGATAGCCGCTGTCAAGACGTTTCCCACTGACTCTGACAACACTTCCCTCCTCCGATGCCTTACAGGCATTGTCAATCAGGTTGACAAGCACTGTTTTGATTAAATTGACCTCAGCCCACACATTCCCTTCATCATAGGAAAATTCAAACTTCATCTTCCTGTTTTCCTCGGTAAACATCTCACTCAGGTAGTCAAAAAAATCGGACGCCGGCGTTTCGCTTAACTGCGCCTCATCCCGCTTCGCCACAATAATGTCAAGGAGTCTTAAGGACATCGCCTCAAGTCTTTTTCCTTCTGTGTATATATAATTTGCCGACAAAAAGCTTTTTTCCTCGTCCAGCTTATGGGAACGCAGCATGTCCGCATAACCAATAATCGCCGTCAGCGGCGTCTTTAGCTCATGTGCAAAGGCTCCCATAAATTCTTCCTTTGCCTCGATTTCTTCCTCAAGCTTTTCAATGTTTTCTTCCAGTGCGTTTGCCATATCATTAAAGTCACAGGTCAGCTGTCCGAGCTCATCACGGCTCATCTGACGCGCCCTGTATGTGTAGTCTCCCGCCGACATTCTCCTGGTTGCCTTTGTGAGCAGCCGGATCGGTTTTGTCAAAAGCGATGCAATCAGGTGCATAATCGCCGTACCAATGAGCAGTATGGCAAGTGTCACCCTCCTGTAAAGAGAAAAACCCATCGAGCGCTCTGTAAAGACATCAGAGACATCCTTCATCGTTTCCAGATAAAGAATCCTGTCGAGCGCATTGACTGCCGCACAGGTATGAACATAATAGCCATCCTTCACATGAATAATACGGTAGGACTTTATGTCCGGCTCTGTCTGCTGCAGAAGCTGTTCATCTGCCTCAAATCCGTCGCTTGTGTGCAGCACCTTCTTCTGCTCGTCCGCAATCCGAATCAGGCGGTTGGCGCTGCGCCCCCCTCTCTCAAGATTCAGCGCGATTTCCTCGACGGTTCTGTCCGGCAGGACACTGTATTTTGCCGGCACATTCAAGGCTGCCGTCTCAAACGCAAAGCCCAGAATGCTGCTCTCGTCTCCTGCCTGCCCTACTTCCCGCTCAAGGGATGTCTCAAACACATAATTTACAAAAAAGAATCCGCTAAGCCCCAACGCTAATGCCATGACAACCATTGTTGATAATAATAATTTCAGTGAAATTTTCATTTTGTTTCCTCTGCCGTTTTAGTCCGACACTTCCAGCCGATAGCCTACTTTGTATACCGCCACAAGGCTATGCTCCCATCCAAGCTTCTTTCGCAGACGCTGGACATGCAAATCCAGGGTACGGCTGTCCGCAAAGTACTCGCCCTCCCATACTTTTTCATACAGGGTTTCCCGGAACAATGCCACGTTTTTATTCCGCATAAAGAGTACAAGCAGGCCAAATTCCTTGTTGGTCAGCTCAACCGGTTTGTTCCCTTTCATCACGCGGTGCGCCTCGACGTCCACAATCACATCGCCTGCAGAAAGGCGCTGTTCTGTCTTGTTGTACCGCCTTAAGACTGCCTCCACGCGCGCGACAAGCTCCACCACGTCAAAAGGTTTTACCAGATAGTCATCAGCACCAAGCTTCAACCCCTTCACGCGGTTTTTCACCTCGTATTTTGCTGTGATAAAAATTACAGGAATCCCCAGCGGACGTATATACTCCATGACATCATAGCCGTCCGCGCCCGGAAGCATGATATCCAGAAGTACTAGGTCAAAGGAATCTCTTTCTATCAGGTCAATCGCCTTTAGTCCATCCTGCACACTCGTACAATGATATCCTGCCGAAGACAGGTTTAAATCTATCAAATCACATATCGGTTTCTCATCATCCACTATCAATATTCTAATCATTTTCTGTTTTCCACCCCCAGTAAGCCCTGGCCTTCTCCACAAGTATCTGCATCGTGTCTTCCTCGCCACACTGATATTTTCCCTTTATCTCCGTATCTGCTGAAAATCCTCCAGTTCTCTGATAATAAATGCTGTAGTCGCTCGCAACTGCAAGTTTATGGTTTTCATCCTCATAGCTGTATTTCGCGAGCACGACAATATCCTTCAACCCGTCACCATCAATGTCACGACAGTTGATTCCCTTCAATGCATACAGGTTGTCATAGTCACCCATGGGCTGCAGGGCAGACACAATATCTCCCTGCTCATTGACAAGGTAAATCATAAACACATCATAGTCCGCAATATTGAAAGTGCCTGGCACAACCTGTAATTTCCCCAGTTTTTCAAATGTTCTGGTATAACACTGCTCGGGAATAATCTGAAAATGATGCTGTTTTAGCTCTTTGAGCGTAACAGCTGTGTACAGGAACTCCGTTGAATAGCCGTCCTTGACAAACGCAGTGATGGACTTTGCATTTTTGTTCATGCCAAAACGATTTAGCTTGTCCGAGATCCGGTAATCCCTGTAAAAATGGCTCTTTCGATCATTGTCCATGTCATTTTCATTTCCGCTGCCAGGAACGGGGGCATTCTCACTTTGGAACAGGACATCGCCAACTTTGTATTTTTTTTTAGTGTTCCCATCCTGATACAGACTGGATGTAATCAAAATGATGTCAGTGCGCATGTCACCGTTTAAATCCTGAAATGCGATGGAAGCAATTTCCTGTACTGGCTGTTCCATCTGACCACGCACGCGGCTGTTCGTCGCAAGCTGGTCTGTCTTATAGAGGATATTTCCATCTGTATCTGTCAAAAACAGCGCGAGACGGTGGTATGTGCTGTCAAATGCCGGAATCAGGTATATTCCCGAGGAGGTCTCCTCGTCCGGAACGGTGCCGGTGTCCGACTCCTCCCCAGAATCCGCTTCTGTCTCCGGCTTTATCTCCGGCTCAAACGGAAATATCTGGCTCTCAACAATCTGAAAGCCATTTTCAGAAATATCATTTCTGGATGTAATTGATGCAAAACGCTCGCTGTACGCCTCATACAGTTCACGTGTGTTATCGGCTGTCATATTATCCGCCTCAGCCATAAGGCGCGGAGCAAGGAGCACAGCTATGCATGCCCCTGCAAATATATGCTTTATTTTTTTCATCGCATGCGCCCTTTCTCTAAATCGCTGCCGCTTTGACTGACTACCTTTATATTTTATCACCGACAGACTTATTTTTCAAACGCTTTTCACGCGCTAGAGCGTGTTTGAAAAATGCTCTAGGATTCCTGCGGCACACCGCATGTAAAAGGATATTACACTGTTTGTCCATAACACACTTTGTCCGCGGCGCTCACGCACCGCGGACAATTTTACTGCCTTATTTTTGAAAAATACATTATCTAAATTTTACAGCAGTGCCGTATGCCATAACCTCCGCAGCGCCCTGCATGACTGCCGCTGACGCGTAGCGGATATTGACAACCGCGTCGGCGCCAAGCTTTTCAGCCTCCTCGACCATGCGCTTTGTAGCGAGCGCACGCGCCTCGTTCATCATCTCTGTGTAGGATTTTAACTCACCACCCACCAGCGTCTTAAACCCCTGTATGATGTCCCTTCCGACATTTTTTGACTGGATGGTGCTTCCCTTGACTAAGCCCAGCATTTCCAGTTCCTTTCCGCTAATGTAATCAGTATTGACTAAGATCATCTGCTTCTCCTCCTTGAATCTCTTTTATTGTGCTTATCAACACACCAAGCATTACTACCGCCAGAATCAGCGGTACCACAATCATCAGCATCTTAATGACTGTTGGAATACTGGGCACTGCCATAAAAAATGCTGCTATTCCAATATAGTAAACAATTATAATAGAAGCAATCACAATTGGCGCAACCATCTTTTGCCAATGTTTCATAAGCCTCACGCCCCTTTTCTTTCAGACACACACCCGCGATGTCAAAGCAGTTCCGGGCGTGCATAATTTTTAATTTCTATATTAAATGTCTATTTCCAGCGGTTTGTCAATTTCATCGGAAACATACTTTCCGTTTTTCTTTCGCTGCCGGACACACTCTGTCAGAAGATACTCAATCTGTCCATTGACAGAGCGGAAATCATCCTCCGCCCATGCGGCAATTGCCTCATACAGCTTTGGCGACAGCCGAAGCGGCACTTGTTTTTTTCCAGAATCACCCATAATATCATTCCTTTTCCGACATTTTAAAGCGCAGCCTCTGCGCCTTTCTTATGCATTTAATACAAGCTGCCCGAATTTACAATCGGCTGTGCGTCGCGGTTTCCGCAGAGAACGACTAACAGGTTCGACACCATTGCCGCCTTGCGCTCCTCATCCAGCTCAACTGTATGGTTTTCGCTCAGGCGCTCCAATGCCATCTCAACCATGCCGACTGCACCGTCCACAATCATTTTCCGCGCGTCAATAATCGCTGATGCCTGCTGCCGCTGGAGCATTACTGCTGCAATTTCCGGCGCGTAGGCAAGGTATGTAATGCGAGCCTCGAGAACCTCAATTCCTGCCTCCTCGACCCTTTTTTGTATCTCGTCGCGGATTCTGCCCGCAACAATCTCACTTGAGCCGCGCAGACTTCCCTCGTCCGATACCCCATCCCCAGTCGTATCGACATTCGGCGCCACATCATAGGGATAAATACGCACGATATCGCGGAGTGCGCTGTCGCACTGCAATGACAGGAACTCTTTGTAATTGTCCACGTTGAACACTGCCTTCGCCGTGTCCACGACCTTCCATGTGACAGCAATTCCAATCTCAATCGGATTGCCAAGGCAGTCGTTAATCTTCTGCTTATTATTGTTCAGAGTCATGATTTTGAGTGAAATTTTGTTGTTGCAGTCTTCCAAGTTTGTGCCAGCCGCCTTGTTCGCGATTGCCATCAATGCAGCAGAGTCTTTCACATCCCCGCTCTGGTTCAGTTTTGTCCGCGCCGCCGGGTTCACACTGGTGCAGAACGGATTCACAAAGTAGAATCCGTCGTCCTTCAATGTACCCACATATTTCCCAAACAAGGTAAGCACAAGCGCCTCCTGCGGCTTTAGGACTTTTAGCCCTGCCAATAGTATCGTTGCCGCGACAGCCACGACAATACCTGCAACCACAATTGTGGCATACGCATTTATCGCACCGAAACAAATCCCTGCCACTGCCGCCGCATACAATACCAGTATACCAAACAATGCAGACATTCCGTTCTTCTTCTTTGATAAAACTTTTTCTTCCATCGCATATCCTCCTCTATATGTGCTTTGGTTAATTCGTTTCTTTTATTTCCTTTTGATATTATTATGATATCATTTGGAAATTATTTTGTCAATACACATTTCTTATACATCTAAAAATGCCGTCAGTCAACACAGCCACCGCTGCGTTTCCATCCTCCGCCTCGCAAAAGACCTTTATAATACTATTGGTTGTTTATGGGTTCAGGTCAAAAGGAGACAAAGAAAAAAAGAGCACAATGCTCTTTCTTCTCACTTTGCTGCATAGGCAGCAAGCGCACCAAATATTTTCTCCATATCAAAGGGCTTGGTCAGGTGGTCGTTCATGCCTGCCTCTCTTGTCTGGCGGATATCCTCCTCAAAATCATTTGCAGTCAGCGCCAGTATCGGTATTGTCTTTGCGTCCGCACGCTCCATCGCGCGAATTTTTCTTGTGGCTTCCACACCACCCATGACAGGCATGTGCATATCCATCAGAATCACGTCAAATGCCGCCAACGAGCTGTTCTGAAACAGCTCGACCGCGACCTGCCCGTTCTCTGCAGTGGTGACAAGCAATCCACGCTCCCTTAAAACTTCCGTCACAATTTCCAGATTCAGCTCATTGTCCTCAACCACTAAAACTTTCATGCCGGCAAGGGAGTCCAATGCATCTCCTGCAGCATTTGATACGTTTTTTGACAGTTCTCTTTCCATATCAGCGCCTCATCCAATCCTTTTCGTAACAATTCTGTGCTATCAAGTTACATGCATCAATCTATGCTCCGCGCCGTCTTAAAAATTTTTCCCGCGACGCTGAACAGGTTTGTCTCTATTATACTTGTTTTGTGCTGTAATATCAATCATGGAACAATATATTTTACATTTTCATGCGCTGACCTGCATCGGGCTGTCGGTCATG
>JAIECJ010000111.1:0-5870 GCA_029068555.1 Lachnospiraceae bacterium | reverse complement strand
TGACAAGAATGTCATCGACCTTCACGCCAAGCACCGCTGCAAGCACGACCAAGTTGTCAATTGTCGGCAGCGCAGTCCCATGCTGCCACTTGTACAACGCCTGCGGCGTGGAAAATCCGAAGATTTCCTGCAGCTGACGCACAGACAGCCCCGCCTGAACCCGCAGCTCTGTGATATGCTGCCCCGTCTTTATCATATCTATCGTCGGTATCGTGATCATTTTCTGTTCCTCCTACTCTCAAACATATTTGAAAATACTCTCGCATCCGCCAGAGAAGAGACCTTTCAACCCTTTTCGATACCACCGCATTGCCGTCAAAATTTTGCCTAGCACTGGCACGAACCATCCAGCCCACAATTCTAATTTCTGTCTGGATGGAGCTCTAGAGCGTGTTTGAAAAATCATTCCTGCCACCTGCACGCCCCACTTTGCGTGATATTTGCGCCAAACTATCCAAAACTTAATTTTCACTGTACTAGTCGGATGCTTTAAAATTATAAATTGGTTTCATTATATCTATGACGTCCACGGACTCCCTGATGACATCAATAATGTCCGCAAGCGACTTGTATGCCATCGGTGCCTCATCAAGTGTCGCCTCGTTGACAGAGGTTGTGTAAATACCCTCCATCATTTTTCGATAGTCCTTCATGGATAGATTTTCTTTCGCCTTAGTGCGTGACATCAACCGCCCGGCGCCATGCGGCGCGGAGTAGTTCCACTCTGGGTTGCCCTTGCCGACGGCAAGCACGCTGCCATCCCTCATATTGATTGGAATTAACACTTTCTCGCCCTTATGTGCGGCGATTGCACCTTTGCGCAGAATCATTTCGTTGGTGTCAATATAGTTGTGTATCGTGTGAAATGCCTCTGTTCCTGTCATTCCCGTCCTATCTAAAATGACCTCCGCCATCTTTTCGCGGTTTCGTCTGGCAAACCGCTGGCAGAGTTCCACGTCATGCAGATAGTCCTCGAGAAACGTTCCATACAGATAGCGCAAATCCTCAGGTATCAGACAATCTTTGTGCTCCCATTTGAGTTCTTTTAATGCCTTTTGGATTTCCTTTCTGCGTCCCGCCGCCTTGTACTCCACAATCAAGGCATCTCTTTTCCTGAAGTACTCTTCCTTTCCGGTGTGCAGTTCAATCGCCAGCTGTTGATAGAACTCCGCCACCTGCTTTCCAAGGTTTCTGCTGCCGGAGTGAATAACGAGGTATTTCGTCCCGTCCTGTGCCATGTCCACCTCAATAAAGTGATTTCCTCCGCCCAGGGTTCCAAGGCTGCGCTCGAGACGCTTCGTATCCTTTAAGTTCCGGTAACAGCGCAGCTGCAATAAATCAAACCGCTCCTGCCTGCCCTCCCAGACATTCATCCCCGAGGGGATAAAGTGTGCTGCGTCATCCATCTTTTCAAAGTCAATGTCTCCCTTGCCGAGGTTCACTGTATACATGCCGCAGCCGATATCTACACCGACAATATTCGGCACTGCCTTGTCGGTGACAGTCATGGTCGTCCCAATGGTGCACCCCTTTCCGGCATGGACATCCGGCATGATGCGGATTCTGCTTCCCTGTGTGAACTCGTAGTCACACATCCTGCGAATCTGCTCGACTGCCTCATCTTCCACAACTCTTGCATAACAGAGGGCTGTATTTACTTTTCCCTTGATTTCCAATACATTGTTCGCTGACATTTTTCTCTCTTCCTTTCATTCCGTTTTCATCATGTCCTTTTTATCTTCCCTGCCCGCCGACCACCTTTGCCATATTATGGTCTTCGCACAAAAGAAAACCGCCTATCCTGTTCATGAGACTTCCTCCATACAAGATAAGCGGTTCAAACCATAAATATGATACTTCATGCCTTTTCGACGTACACCTCAACTCCCTAGAGCGTGTTTGACACTGGCACGACTCAACCAACTTTTTCCCATCTTATATGGACATGCAAAAGATAGACTCTGTTTTGAATCCAGCGCCTGTTCAAATGCTCTACTAATTGGGTAATTCATTCCGTTGATTGATAATGTTCTGTTCATCGTTGTTTCCTTTCCGGCAGGTTATTGGTGTGCCTTTTTCTGCTTCTACAATACTATACCACACTTTGGGGGAAATGTCATTATACTTGTGGTATAAAGTTGGTGATTTTATCTGTTTTCGTCTGTATCTGTGATAATCTCTTTTAATGCTTGATTTTACGGGGATTGTATAACGTCAACTGTGTTAACTGTGTTTATCATGTTTCGTCTGCAATTGACACTATTCCGTTCAAATTTGGGGTAAAAATTGGGGTAGAATTGGGGTACGAAAAAAGGCGGCTTTTCGCACCGCCCATGCCCTTATAGTACAATTTTTAAGTTGTCCATTTCTTTCTGTTTCGTGTTAGGCAAAACATGACTGTAGAGGTCCATTGTCATTGCAAGGCTACTGTGTCCAAGAATGGTTTTTAAAGTCTGTGGACTTCCTCCCTGCTCTATGTACCGTGTTGCAAAGGTGTCCCTCAAAGCGTGCGCTGTAAAATGCTCTATCGGCCTGCCTCGTTCTTCGAGTCTGGCAAGTGTATCACTTATCGCCCTGTTTACTGCATGATTATGTACCATGCCGCCGTATACTGTCGTAAACACCCTGTTCTCTATCTGAATAATACTTCCCTGCTTTTTTCTTTGCCTTAGTAAAATATCCCTTATGGTATCATTTAACGGAATGTCACGTTTACCAGCTTCACTTTTAGGACTTCCTATCGTTGCGGTTCCATCTTCGTTGAAAGTAGCTGTCTTCACAACATGAATGACATTCTGCTTGTAGTCGATATCGTCCCACGTCAACGCTGCTGCCTCGCCCGACCTCATACCTGTACACAAAAGCAGTGAAACAAACTCATAGTAATAGTCTTGCGCCATCTCCTGCATAAAGTCCTTTTGCTCCTGTTCCGTTAATGCCCTGTGATATGTCTCTGATGCTTTTGTATCAGTATCTTTCAACGATTTTATACCATCTGCAGGACTCTTGCTTATAACTGCATCTTGTATTGCATCATTTAATACTACCTTTAGCATCTTTAAAACAGTGTTACAGGTTGATACTGATAAATGCTCTGCAATCTCTTTCTGAAGCGCCAATATTTCCCTGCGTTCAATCTGCTGTACTTTCCTGTTGCCGATTTTGGGCGATACATGCTTGTAATAATAGCTTTTATACGTCTTTAATGTATTTCCCTTTGTGCCGTTGCGTTTTCCAGTCAGCCACTCTTCAAAATACTTGTCAAACGTCAGGCTGCGATTATCCGTATAAATTCCGGCTTCAATCTTTTTCCTGATCTCCTGCTCTTTCTGTACAAGCTCCTTTGATGTTCTGGCATATATGCTGTACCGCCTGCCATCTACCGTAAAGCGCTTTTCCAGCATTCCGTCTGTTCGCTTCCTTGTTCCGGCTCCTAATCTTGCCATAATAACACCACCTTTCTATAGTGTGGGCACTGGCAGCAGTGATAAACCGCCACCTTGTCCACTTTTCTTACCTGCCAAACAGCATATAGAAGAATGCAAACATAAGTATCATTCCAAGGTACAATGCAATGCGGTCTAAAATCAGTTGAAGACAATCTTTGCTCATTGGTTGTCTTTCAATTCTTGCCGCCTTACAGAACTTATCTTTGTCCTTTTCCGCTCCCTTTATGGTATGGATAACCTCTTTGAATTTACGTTCGTCCTTCATACTGCATTCCCTCCATCATAATCTATTGGTGCAAGATATACGCGAACTTCTGCTCCGTTTACCTCTATAGTGTCCGTAACATATCCCCATGCATAAAGATCTATCACTTTGAGGATTTTATCAGCAAATCCGTTTCTATAATGCTTTACAACAGGCAATGTTTCGTTACGCCACTGCTGGTACTCTTCAAAAGACATATAACTATGCCTTAATTCTGTAACTATCTCCGCAATCAGCGGAATATACATAACAAATGCTTCGTATTCTGTCATGCCTGCACCGCCTTTCTCCTTGCCCTCTCCATGCGCTTACCGTTCATAACCCCATATGAGTATGCCTGTGACATCAAAAGACATGTGGGAATCTGTTTCTTTTCCAGTGACGATAATACATTTCTGGTTGTGTAGTTTCCAGAGAGCATCAGGGGCTGATGCTCGACTACCTCCAACTCGTCTTGTATCTGTTTGTACTTTCTGAACTTGTCTATAACCTCCACTGTCTCGCTCAACCTGCCGCCGAGCTTGTCCCTGTATTTCTCGACCTGCTCGTCGCTTGCAGATAAATGAGCTTTGGCAAGCTTCAAATTATGCTCATACTGTGCGTTGTCCCTGTTTAAGACAAGGTATCCTGTTTCTGGATTGATAAATAATGTAAGGCTCCCAAGGGTTGCCCCATCCTCCCACTGCGAGAGGAACGAGGAAGCCTGTTCAAGTGTCAAATCGTTAATACCACAACTTGCAATCTTTAATGTTTCGTCAATTATTTCATACATAAATAAAAATCTCCTTTCAAACTCTGCTTGTCTGCTTCACTCTGATAACCATTCTAAGCGGCTCCGGCTCATTTCCGGCATATTCCTCCACCGCTGCCACTGTAACCGCCTGAACGCCCCTCTCCGTGCGCACAAGCACCTTGTCCCCTGTATGTACTCTGTCAATGAGAATCCACGGTAGCTTCCATGAATACAGCTTGCCGCCTGGCTTGTGACTTGCCCTCACAATCTGCCTTTTACTATATCTGACAGGGACAACCTGAATGCCGTGCTCTTTCGCTAACAGGTATGACGTGAATCCATCAATTAGATAACCATTTCCGTTCAGAATAATCTGCGACTGCAAAAGTCCTGTTTCCGTAAAATACTGTTCTTTCTGCTCCATCTTCTCCACTTTTGGGGAATGTTCTGCAAAGCAGGGGAAAATCTTTATTGACTCTGTGGGAATATCAAACACTCTCCCTGAATCTTTTACGCCTTGCTGGTATGCATCATTAGAACATTTTGTAAATACATCTAAAAACATCTTGTCAGTTTCTCTTTGCATCTCTCCCCTATACTCGCGTTTCTGCCATGCCTTAATCATTGCCGCTGTAAGGCAAAAACCGCCGTACGCTGCTCGCTTTCCTATTTCATAAGCTGCATTTACCGCATTTATGAAAAGCTGTAAAAATTCCTTGTCAGAAATCTTTTCAAATTCCGGCTCTTTCTGAAACTGCTCTATTACAAGTGGAAATTTCATTTTAAACAAATCCTTTCTTTACAGAGGGCAGCAGAGCATGTTACAATACCTGCATACCCATTTTTCAATGTTGTTGGGTTACCTGCCCCTATCAGAGTGCCAGCTTTGATAAGGGCTTTTTCTTCATACTGCAATATTAATCAGCGCACCATAGGTTTCCTTGTATCCATAACTGCCGATAACCTTCGCATCTGCATGAAGCTCCATGCCGTTATCAAGGACCACCGCCACGCTCTGGGCGATACCCTTTGGCAGATAACCGATATGTGCATATCCAATTCCCTTTATACCTACCACTACAGCCACGGCGTATTTATCGAATGTGTTTGCCCTGTCACGCCTAAGGTATGTAGTTAGTTCCTCCGGCTTTCTTCCTGCTATGAACTGCAATAAGTTCTGTCTGTTACCAAATGTCACACCTGCCGCCTTTACCGTGATGCCCTCTTTAACTCTCGCCCAGGCTGTTTTGAATGCCTTTGAGAGTGTATACCCCAGCTTGCGAAGCTGGTTCGCCATCGTTGCCACCGCCTTTCTTGTCTTTGTGATTTGCTTCATGTCTTGCACCCCTTTCCTCTCTGTTGTTAAACTAATTATACACTTTAAAGTTTCTTATGTCAATATTTATTTGACACTATTTAATTT
>JAIECJ010000110.1 GCA_029068555.1 Lachnospiraceae bacterium | reverse complement strand
ATATCTCGGCACACGCGATGCTCAGCAGTCTCGTGGCCTCGGACATGTGTAGAAGAGACAGCCTTATAATTGCTTATCCAGTAATAAATATAGACTGTATCGACATGGAAAGGTCAAAATACAAAGTATATAAAGGTGATAAGGATAGAATACAGCGATTTGATAAATTATATTTAAATAAAGAGAATATTGGGGAGGCTAATCTTTTTAGAATGAAACATTTAGAGGGAGGATTTATGTTTTGCTCTGATATTTTAAAAAATGAGCTTGAAAAAGAAAAGGTACGAGGATTGGAATTTACTTTAATAGATTAAATTCAACGCAAGTTATAAAGTATTATAACAACACACGGAGCGCGGAGCATGGTCACCGTGACAAGACCCGAGGGGAACAACGAGTATTACACATATACTTGCACGGAAACATTACGGAGAACACCGACAGAAGCGGAAACCGCACCGGCAGGTCCTGGAAAAGGGTAGCGTGCCCACAAGGGCAGTGACACAGTACGGCTATGACAGCATGAACCGCCTGACCATGGAAAATCGGAACGGACTTGCCACTACATACACTTACGACATGGCAGGAAACAGGACCGCACGCGTGAAAGGGGATGACAGGGAACAATACCGCTACAACAGCAGGAACCAGCTCACAGAACTGACTGGCATGGGAAGGAGAACCAGCTACCAGTATGACCCTGCAGGGAACCTGACACAGGAACAGCGGTTTATACAGGAACGTGCCGAGACAAGGAGATATGCCTATGATGCCTACAACCGCAATACCGAGGTAAGGGGAGAGGACTTCCTGCATAAGAACTTTTATGATGCGGAAGGATTAAGGAACCGTACTGAGGAAAACGGTAAAGTAACGGACTTCGTTTACAGTGGCGGAATCATGCTTACGGAGTCTGAGGAACAGAATAACATAACAAAAAACTATGTTTTTGGAAATGAGTATTTGGGATATAAAGAAATTGATGAGGCACACAGTCATTTAGGTTGTTATGTTACTGATGAGCAGGGCAGTATTAGATATATACTTAGTAACACAGGAGAGGTACAAAATTACTATCAATACAGTGCATTTGGCGAGATGGTTTTATCTGAAGAAATTGAATTTAACCGACTGGGGTATAACAGTCAGATGGAGGATAAACTGACTGGACTGATATATCTTAGAGCAAGGCATTACAATCCGATAATAGGAAGATTTGTACAGGAAGATATTTTGTATGATGATGGATTTAATCTTTATGCATACTGCGATAGTAATCCTATTATTTATGGTGATTTTACAGGGTTTGGTAAAGAACCAGTACCATTTAATATGGGAAGATATCATTATGATGATATCAATGATTTAGATTTTGGTAAGATACTGACGGATATGATAGGACCTGCTCCGAGTGATATGTATGATCCGCATGCACATCATATTCTATTTAAAATAGGTCGTGGATCTTTACAGAAACAAAAAGTTCAAGAGGCACAACGAATACTAGCAGAAGTTTATGATATTGATCCTATAGGTGGAAAGGAAGTACTTTGTTGGGCACCCAATAGAGTAACAGGACAACATGGTATTGATGCATTGGATGATGTATATAATGATATTATAAGTGCGTATGAAAATGGAGAAAGTAAGGAGGAGTTAATGAAAAAGATAGATAAAAGAAAAAAAGAAGCACAAGGAAGAACGAACTGCAATAAGAAGAAGGAGCATAGGAGTTGGAAAGAGTAGAATTTTTAAAGAAAATGCGAACAGCTATACAAAATAAAGACATTGATACAGTTAAATGCATGATTGAGACAGATCCCGAAAAGCTTAATATGCAATTGCCAACAGGTAGTTGGTTAAGTTTGGCAATTTCTTGTGAGGCTGATGAGATTATTGAGTATTTCTTGGATATTCATATAGATTTGTCTATAACAAATGAGGGGAAATCTAAAGAAAATGTCATTAATACGGCTGCTGCATATGGAACGCCGGAGATGATTATGCAACTGCATGATGCTGGTGCAGAGATTCACTATGAAAAAGATGAACAGAATCCCGTCTGGAATGCTTTTTATAAAGAAAATGTCTCTACATTTCAATTTTTAATTAAAATGAGTGAAGAAAATATGTCAAAAGAAGATTTTCAGATGCTTTATGATGGACTATGCAAAGCAGCTGTGAATTATCAAAAGCCAAAGATGCAAGCAGCGTTAGGTTTTGTTTTGTCTAAACAAGTGTGTGTAACAGCAAACTTTAGTAGGGAAAAATTAAAAAATTTCTTTAAAAAAGGAATTATAAAGTTTGCTGCGAAACTGATAAAGGAATACCAAGACAAGCATATATATGGTATGTCTTTGGAAATTGATAAAGATAGTAAAGCTTGTTTTTTCTATATGAATACTAAAGAGGATTATAAAGAAAAAATTGCAGGCGACACTATGGGGGCAAGCAATTGGTATTACTACTTCTGTACATATGAGTGGAATCCTATTGAGGAAACTCCGAAATTTTTTAAAGATGCCACTGAGTATATGTTAGATGAAGCAGGTGATGCAAATATGATGGATTTATATGACTGCTATGTTGTTGCGATTCAGGAATTGATTAATGAGGGTTGTTTCAAGAAATTGGGATGTGATGATATGGTAATGTTGATTAATGCGAATGATTTCTATGATAAAGAAGAATTAATAGAAATATTCAGGAAAATTAATACAGAAGAAAATGTAAATGATATTATATTACATATTGATGATTTTTATTAAATCCTAAAATCCCGGAATTTTTATGCATATGCCTCGAAGAGCACTTATTTTTAGCTTTTCGAGGCGTATGTGTAATATTTTTATATATGAACTAAGACTTCCCATACCTAAAGCAGGATACACACCGTGAAAATTCAATATTTCAGCCAACAAAATAGTGATTTATGACGCTACAGCCTGTGGACGGAGCGCATTATGCAGATATTCAGGCAGTCTTGACTCAAAATCGGCAGTAAATTCTGTCAGTTGCTCATCACTGAGTTTCAGGATTTCCTGAAGACTTGCCAGTAAGGCATCCCAAAGGATACGGATGGAACGACTATAAGGGGGGTGTCAAGTAAAGTGTGTAAGTTCTATAAAATTTTTCTATGTTATGGGAGGTTTTATGTTTTGAACTGTATTCATGGTGTTGGATCTTATTTGCAAGAGCAACAGTAATGAACTGTGAGATGCCAATAAGAATTAAATCGGCATGCATGTTCTCTCATTTTGACTCCGATGTACTGCAGGGCAGAGACGTTCTTTGATATGGTTAATGCTCCGCTAATGTATTTTGTATGTGTTACCCAATTCTTTGGTTTTATGGATCGTTTCAGAATATGTACGTAAGTTTTTTCTGAATAGATATAAATCATACGCTTACATTTTGAGGATGTACAGGGATTCTTGCAAAAACATTATCCATGATTCTTTTGACTGTTTTGTCATATATTTATTTTGCCTTTGGACAGACAGATTTAAAAGTCGGAATGCCGTTTTTCAACTTTGACCCATTGCCCTCAAGTTTCATGGATGTAAAAGATCATGGGGGCAATGGGGAATACCATCCTCATCGAAGGTATAATGCCAATCTTGAAGACGTAGTAAAAATGACCACTGATATAAAATTGTTTGATTTTGGGATTGGCAGAGACGTGAGAAGGTGTGAAAGCGTAGCAAGGCTTGTAAGGACTATAAAACTTGTTAAATTTCCATGTTTTGATATACGCTTTGCGTTACCTGATGGTTTAGGCTATATATTTTGGATTATTTTCGGTAACAAAATCTTCAATGTCATAAGAATTTAAAGTGGTTATATTGGCTTTGTACCTGCATAAGAATTTCTATGATGCGGAAGGATTAAGGAACCGTATTGAGGAAAACGGAAAGGCGACGGACTTCGTTTACAGCGGGGACATGCTCTACAGCGAGAAAGATGAAAGCGGCGCAACGGAACGGCATTATATTCTTGGGAATGAGTATCTGGGACATGAGACTGTAAGAAAGGAATCATCAGATGCCAATGCGTGCCAAAAACAGGCATACAGCTACATCACGGATGAACATGGAAGTCTCCGCTATATTCTCAATGCTGACAGGCAGACAGAAACCTATCAGGAATACAGTGCATTTGGCGAGATGATAACATCGGAGGGAGGATTCAGCCGACTCGGTTACAACAGCCAGATGGAGGATGAACTGACCAGACTGACATATCTCCGGGCAAGGTACTATAACCCGGAAACAGGAAGGTTTACGCAGGAAGATGTTATCTATGATGACGGGTTTAATTTATATACATATTGCAGTAGTAATCCTGTGATATACTGTGATCCGAGTGGGTTTGTACAATCTGATAAAACAAGTTGTATAATTAAATCAGGTGATGGCAATGATTCTTTATGGACTCCTGTTACAAAGGAAAACGGTTTATGGAGTAAAGGAAAGTTAAAGAAGCACTATGAAAAACATGGCATCACAGAGTTTGGGGCAAAATCATCTAAAGAATATTCAAATATGGCATATGAATTCGGTACTAGACAATCGAATAGTATAATTCAGGCAATAAATGGGGCATATGTATATAGATATGAACCCTCAACAGGTATTATTTTTGTCGGAACGAAAGGAGGAAAAATTAAGTCTTTTTATAAATGGGATGGAAGAGAAAATGATGCGGTAATCGCTACTTTAAAAGGACTTGATAAACTGTAATGCAAAATAAAATTTTTAGAGAAAAAGCAATTGAGTTAATTAGTAAAATACGAAATGTCATAAAAAAGGACATAGATTTATCAGATTACTTTGGAAGTGATTTTTTGGTATGTAATGAGGAAGAAGTAGAATTAGAAACAGACATACAAGGTGTTAGTAATGGATTTTTAGCAGAGATAATATGCGCTGTTACGGGATATGATATTGAAGTTTGTGGAGAAGTGGAAAAAATGTATCCTTGTCCTTGCTGTGGATTCAAAACATTAACAGAAGTTTATGACTTGGCAGAAGGAACTGGGTATGAAGTTTGTCCTTATTGTGGATGGGAAGACGATGGAACTATTGATCCAAAAGCATATAGGTCTATCAACAAAGGAAGCATAAATGACTATCGTAATAATATGCAAACAAAACCAAATAAATATTATATTAATAAATGGTATAAAGAATAAATTTGCTTGATTAAATTAACTTGTTGTGCTATTTTTTAATATTACTCCGGCTGTTAAAAATCGCACTTACAGTCTTGCTGTATTTATCAGAATTTTTCTAAGGGATTGGTGCGATATATAACCGCCTAAATAATAAAAAATACCGTATAGGACTTTCCGTTGTATAATAAGTTTACGACAACTATTGCAAAGGAAAGTGATCCCATACGATCAACTCATTATACAACAAAGAAAACCTGATTGGTAGACTTCATCAGTATTTTTCATTTATTTTGAAAAATTCCCTGCCCCTACTGCAGAAACTCTGTTTCTTTTAGTACTATCCATACTTGCATTGGAATCAGCACATTCCATCCGGTTTCTTTACAGACATTTTTTGTCCGGTATTACTGAGAAATCGCTGAATGCTTTTTATTATGCCTGCTCTTATGCAAAAGTGGATTATTCAGGTTTTATGAATATTACCGCATCCATGACTTTAAAACTGATTCCGGAGTCCCTGCGCTCACAGCCTGCAGGAAAGAAAGGAAGACCTGCGAAGCATGGGAAACTTCTTTCTCCTGATGATGATTTTACTCTGTCCGATGAAAAAGTTGGGGAATATTACATTGGTGCGCGCAGGGTTCTTACAAATCTTTTTGGA
>JAIECJ010000011.1 GCA_029068555.1 Lachnospiraceae bacterium | reverse complement strand
AAACCGATGGTTCTGACTGAGATTAGTCTATATCATCGGTTTCTTTAGGTCAAGTTGGCCTCTGAACAGTAACCAATTGTAGTTATGCCAAAAATAACAGTGCTTGAAACTATTGACAAACGTTTTGTTTATAAGTATAATTAAATATGTCGTAAATATAAGCATATTTTAGCATGAGGGGCACATGCTTATATTAAAATGGTAAGTAAGTGCAGTGAACAAGGGCGTTCATGTGCACTTTTTATTTTTTAAAAGATATATACATGAATGAAGTACTGGTATAGATGCCTTGATGGTATTTATATAGATACAAAACAGTAGCTATGAAGGTAAGAGTAGTTACATAAAATTTCTTAAAGGAGGAAACATTATGAAAAGAAAGTTACTGTCCGTACTCTTGGCTTCTTCAATGCTTGTCTCACTGACAGCATGCGGAAGCAATGATGATGGTGCGGTCACAAACAACGAAGATGCGGCGCCGCAGACGCAGGCTCAGACAGAGGCGTCAGATGGAACGGATAATGCAGCGGAACCTTCAACAGAGGCAGCTGATGACGAACAGGCAGGCGAGCGGCCTACAACTCCGCAAGGACAGCTGATACTTGGCACAACAACAGATTTGGAACAGGATTTTTATGATCCTACATACAACAGCAGTGCTACAAACTATAAGATAACTGAGAATGTTTTACATGGTTATACTACAGTTATCACAACAAAAGACGGAGAGTGGATTACAGATCCTATGGTTGTCGCAGATCTGAATGCGGCAGATAACGAGGATGGTACAAAGACGTTCACACTTACATTAAATGATGGTCTGGTGTGGAGCGATAACTCAGCTATCACTGCAAAGGACTATGCATTTGCCATGCTGCTTGAGTCCTCACCGGAGATGATGGGAGTGGATAATTATAGTGCTACAAGATATACATATATAGATGGATATGATGAATTTAACGCTGGCGACACAAAGGTTCTTAAGGGTGTACATCTGATTGATGATAAGACATTCTCTGTTACAGTCAAGGCAGAAGAACTTCCATACCACTATGACCTTGCTTATGCAGCTGTAACGCCCAGACCAATTGCTGTCATTGCCCCGGATTGTGATATTGAAGACACAGAGGAAGGTGCAACAATTACGGGTGAGTTTACAACAGATGTATTGTTAAAGACGATCGGTGATCCGGACACAGGATACCGTTATAATCCTCAGGTGACATGTGGACCTTACAAACTCGTAAGCTATGATGCGTCAAGCAGACAGGGCACATTTGAGGTAAATGAGAATTATGTCGGCAATTATGCAGGAATTAAGCCGATGATCAAGACTTTGATAATCAAGACTGTAAAGAGCGAGACACAGATTAATGAGTTGAAGGCGGGTACTGTTGATTTGTTGTATGAAATCGGTGACGCGGAGGGTATTGAGCCCGGACTTGATCTGGTAGACGAAGGAATCGTGCAGAAGCATACATATTTCCGTTATGGCTATGGTCTGATTCGTTTTGACTGCTCACAGTTCCCGACAGATTCACAGAGTGTACGTCAGGCAGTTGCATACTGTCTTGACAGAAATGAGTTTGCGAGACAGTTCAGTGGCGGATATGCTACTGTAGTGCATGGTGAGTATGGACTTTCACAGTGGGAGTACCTTGATTCCAAGGACTGGATTGATGAAAACTTAAATACATATGATAAAGACATTGAAAAAGCAAAGGAAGTTCTTGCAGCTGACGGATGGACGCTCAATAAGGATGGCGGCGAGTATAAGGATGGCGATGGAACACGTTATAAAGATGTGGATGGAGAACTCAAGCCGCTTGAGATTCAGTGGTGTAACACTGAGGGAAATCCAGTGTCAGATCTTCTTAATACCATGCTGCCAGAAGCAATGAAGGATGCAGGCATGGAGTTGAAGACTACCACAACAGATTTCCCGACACTTTTGACAGCAATGGATCATGAAGGTGAGACAATATATAATATGTACAATCTGGCTACAGGCTTTTCTTTGCAGCATTCACCGTGGTACTACTATTCATGTGATGATAAGTGGATGGGTGGCGGCTATAACGCCAGCTGGATTAAGGATAAGGAACTTGAAGCGTCAGCAGTGGCTTTAAAGTCGATTCCTTTTGATGATAATGATGCATGGCTTGATGCATGGCGCACATTCCAGAAAACATGGAATGAGAAGCTGCCAGTGGTTCCTCTTTACTCAAATGAGTACCATGATTTCTACACCAATAAGGTTCATGACTGGGATACTTCATCCATCTGGGATTGGAGCACTGCTGTGACTGAGGCATGGGTAGAAGAGTAGTTGCTGGACGGAGTGAACAGCAACGAAGTATAAACGGCATTACACATTAAGCATAAAATGATAATAGGGAAGTATGAAAGCGGTACTTCCCTATTATTAATAGATATAGGGGGACTCCTAATATGCGGACTGGAAGATTTTTATTAAAAAGATTGGTTTATATTATTTTTGTTTTTTTTATAATTTCTATTTTAATGTTTGCCATTTATAAGGCAATGCCGGGCGATCCGGTGAAAATGATGCTGCAGGGCAATATAAAGCCAGAGGTTTATCAGCAGCAGTATGACAATATGAGAGAGATGCTTGGACTTGACAAGCCCATTCCTGTGCAATATGTGAAATGGATTACCAATATGCTTAGGGGGGATTTTGGCTATTCTACTGAATACAGAAGACCTGTGAAGGATGTCATCGGTGTGCCGATGCGCAACACGGTGCTTTTAAATATATTTTCAATGATTCTGGTGTTTGCAATTTCTATACCGCTTGGCATTACCACGGCGGTTAAGAAGAACAGCATGTTAGATAAGGTTGTGCAGGTTGTGACGATTGTTGGATACAGTATACCGAGCTTTGTCATTGCACTGCTTGCCATCTATATATTTGCGATACGCATTCCTCTTTTCCCGATTAGCGGCGTCAGAACTGCAGGCTTTACGGGAACGGGTTTTGATGCGTTTGTTGATACGGCAAAGCATATGGCACTTCCTGTTCTTGTCATGTCTGTCGGTGGTATAGGAAGTATTACACGCTATGTGAGGGCATCCATGATTGAGGCGCTCCGCATGGATTATATCAGGACAGCACGTTCAAAAGGACTGCGTGAAAAGGTGGTAATTTATGTGCACGCATTCCGCAATGCATTAATACCCGTAGTAACTGTGACTACATGGTGGCTTATCGGGTTGTTTGGCGGATCTGTTGTAATTGAGACGATATTTGTATGGGACGGTCTTGGAAAGATGATGATTTCGGGGCTGAACCAGAGAGACTTCTCAGTTGTGCTTGCGATGCAGATGTTTTATGTTATTTTGTCGCTTGCCGGAAATGTTCTGATGGATATCGCGTATACTCTTGTGGATCCAAGGGTGAAGCTGGAAAACTAAGGAAAGGTGGAAATTATACATGAAAAAAAATAAAAAATCCACTATGGGAAAAGCGACACAGCGAATGCTTGTAGGCGGTATGATGTCGGAAGAACAGGAAGCAGTACTGACTCCGATACAAATGGTATTTTTCAGTTTCATTAAAGACAAAATTGCCATGGTAGGTGTTTTCTGCTTTTTGTTTATATTTGCATGCTGTATGATACTGCCAATATTTTTTCCGATAGATATGTATTATCAAGATGTAACGCAGTCAAATGTAGAGCCTGGTTTTGGTATGCTCAAAGTACCAAAAGCGCTTTCGACAGATGCCGGACAGCTTAGTCTGGGAAGTACATTTTCCGTTGGCATAGACAACGAAGGACATGTCTATGAATGGGGAAACTTTCCGACAGACAAGCTCAAAAAACTCCCTAAGGATATGGGAAGGCTGACGCAGGTGTCGGCAGGGCTTGACCATATTCTTGCCATAAATGAAAATGATGAAGTTATTACATGGGGAAATGACCGTATGGGACTAGAGGCGATTCCGGTGGAGCTTCGCATGGGTGAGAAGCCTGTGGAGGTGTACGCGGGGTATCAGATGTCGCTTGCACTCACGGATAGGGGCAGACTTTATAGTTGGGGAAACAGCTACATTGTAGACATCAAATTTCCGGATGGTGTTCAGGGACATATTACATCTTTTGATGCAAACAATGATATTGTCATTGCACTTACAGATTCCAAGGAAGTGGTTCCGCTTACGAAAAAATCTACAGCATACTCGAAAGTTCCTGACGCTGTGTCGGGACATGCAGTTGATATGGCAATGTCGGACGAGAGTGTTGCTGCTGTCACGGAGGACGGACGTGTTTACGCATGGGGAAATAATATAAAAAAGACATGTAATATTCCAGAGGAAATTCAGGGACATGTAAAGGTTATCGAGGGCGGAAGGTATCATTATACGGTTCTTCTTGATGACGGATCGGTTGTCTCATGGGGCGATGGTACATTTGGACAGAATCAGGTTCCATCAATCAACGAACCGGTGAAAAAAATCAGTGCGGGTTACTATGGAAATTATGCAATTGGAGAGAGTAATACTGTATACAGTTGGGGACTTGATGGTTATTTGATGGGGACAGACGACCTCGGACGCGATGTATTTAGACGATTGCTCAAGGGTGGCCGTATGACAATGACAGTCGGTGCAATTGCTGTAATTATCTCTACCATCATTGGAGTGGTTGTTGGTGGTGTGTCAGGATACAAGGGCGGAAAGATTGATAATATTATGATGCGTCTGACTGAAATTGTATCTTCTTTGCCATTTTTACCGTTTGCTATCATTTTATCGGCAATTATTGGAAACAGTATTACAGAAACACAGCGAATTATCATGATCATGGTTATTCTGGGATTTCTTTCATGGCCGGGTATAGCAAGACTGGTGCGAGGCAGTGTTCTGGCGGAGAGAGAACAGGAGTTTGTTACAGCGGCAAAGGCACTTGGCGTGAAAGAATGGGGCATTATTTTCCGCCATATTTTGCCCAATGTTATAACGGTTATTATTGTGAATGCGACACTGGATTTCGCAACCTGTATGCTGACAGAATCGTCATTGTCCTTTATTGGATTTGGCGTAACGGAGCCGAACGCAACATGGGGAAATATGTTAAACAGTGCCAGAAATGCTACGGTAATTGAAAAATACTGGTGGAGATGGGTGTTCCCGTCTATCGTTCTGGCAATCAGTACGATTAGTATCAACTGTATCGGTGATGGTCTGCGGGATGCCGTAGATCCTAAGTCCAAGGAAAGGTAGGTAATTGTATGAGTTTACTGGAAGTAAAGCATCTGCGTACTTTTTTCAAGACAAAGCGCGGTGTGGTAAAAGCAGTTAATGATGTCACCTATTCTTTGGAGCCGGGAGAGACTCTTGGAATTGTGGGTGAGAGCGGCAGCGGAAAAAGTGTTTCTGCCATGAGCATTTTAAAGCTTTTGGATGGAAACGGTTATGTTGAGAGTGGAACGATTTCCTTTAATGGCAAGGATGTAGTGAACTGCTCGCAGAAGGAGATGTATGCAATCCGTGGAAATGAGATATCAGTCATTTTTCAGGAACCTATGACATCGCTCAATCCGGTGTTTACGATAGAGAGACAGATAGGCGAGGTGTTCCGTGTGCACCAGGGAATGACGAAAAAACAGGCAAAGGCCGAGGCGGTGCATATGCTTTCGGAAGTCAAAATTCCGAATCCCGAGCGTGTGGCAAAGCAGTACCCGTTCCAGCTTTCTGGTGGTATGCGGCAACGTGTCATGATTGCGATGGCACTTGCATGCAAGCCAAAGCTTCTGATTGCGGACGAGCCGACTACAGCGCTTGACGTTACGATTCAGGCACAGATTTTGAAGCTGATGAACGATTTGAAGGAAAAGATGGGAACGGCCATTTTATTTATCACGCACGATCTCGGCGTAATTAATGAAATGGCAGATAAGGTTGCTGTTATGTATTGTGGGCAGGTTGTAGAGATGGCAGATGCAAAGACTATTTTTACAGACGGTGTTTATTCCCATCCATATACAGAGGGGCTGATGATTTCTATTCCAAGACTGGACACGCCCAAAGGGGTTCGTCTGGATCCGATTGACGGGGCAGTTCCAAACCCGCTTTACCTGCCGAAAGGATGTAAGTTTGCGCCGCGCTGTAAGTATTGTACGAAAAAGTGTATGGAGGAGGAACCAGAACTTCTGGAAGTGGAAGCAAATCATCAGGTAAGATGTTTCTACGCAGAAAAGGCTGTCAGGAAGGAAACACCCCTTCAGAATGGAGGACATCATGCAGACTGATAATAAAACTGGTAATAATAAAACGGAAAATAAAAAGGTATTGATTAGCATTCGCGATATCAAACAATATTTTCCTGTCAAAAAATCAAGTTTTCGTGAAGAACAAAAGTATGTAAAGGCAAATGATGGAATTTCCCTAGACATTTATGAGGGAGAGACATTAGGACTTGTAGGTGAGTCTGGGTGTGGAAAATCCACATTTGGCAGAACTATTTTACAGCTTTATCCGCAGACACATGGTGATATTTTTTTTGAAAAAGATGGGGAGATGATCAATCTTAAAAAACAGCCGGCCGAAAAACTACGCGCATTGCGGCGTGAAATGCAATTGATTTTTCAGGATCCGTATTCTTCCCTGAACCCTAAAATGACAGCAGGTCAGATTATCGGGGAGGGATTGACAGCTCATGGCATTTATAAAAAGGGTGATACGGCACTTCGCGATTATGTCATGGATGTAATGAAAAAGTGCGGACTTGATACCTATATGTTTGGACGTTATCCGCACCAGTTTTCCGGCGGTCAGCGTCAGAGAATCGGTATCGCGAGAAGCCTTGCGTTAAAGCCGCGGTTTGTAGTCTGTGATGAAGCTGTATCCGCATTGGATGTTTCGATACAGTCACAAATTTTGAATCTGTTGTCGGATTTAAAGGAACAGGAACATCTCACATACCTGTTTATTACACACGATTTGAGTGTGGTAAAATATATCAGCGATCGAATCGGTGTAATGTATCTGGGAAATCTGGTGGAGCTGGCGAGCACAGAGGAGTTGTTTGAACGTACACTGCATCCCTACACGAAGGCACTGTTGTCAGCAATACCTACAACAGACGTGAATGATAAGAAGCGTGACAGAATCCTGCTGGAGGGTGATATTCCCAGCCCTGTCAATCCACCGACAGGCTGCAAATTCCACACAAGATGTTATATGTGCCAGGAAAAGTGCAAAAAGGAAGTGCCTGTGATGACTGATATGGGGAATAATCATATGGTAGCATGCCACTATCCGCTGGAAAAATAAAGGTAGTCAAATTGGAGATGCAATATGTTTTTTAATAGCAAGATAAAACGTGTGCTGGATGTGGAAAAATCAGAGACAGAGTTTGAACAACAGATGGAAGGCCTAGAGCTTGAGAAAGCGGATCGTCCTGCTATGCTGATAGCAGCGTTTATTGTGTTTATTCCTGCATTATTGCTGGTGATTGGATTTTTTTTACTTATTATCTGGCTGTTTTTTGGCAGATTTATCTGAACTGGATAAAGAAAGGTTCACATTATGAAAAAAGCTATAAGAGGCGTTTATGAATGGTCAAAACTGATTCTGCTTGCTCTGGCAGTTGCGTTTGGGTTGAAAAACTATGTTGTTGCAAGCGCATTGGTACCGACAGGCTCCATGGAGGAGACTGTAATGGCTGGGAGCAGAATTGTAATCAATCGGCTTGCTTATCTATATGATACACCACAGAGAGGAGATATAGTTGCTTTTTACTATCCTGATGACGGAAAAACATTGTACCTAAAACGCGTAATAGGTCTTCCGGGGGAAGAGATCGAAGGTATTGATAGCAAGGTATATATTGATGGAAAGGAAATTGGTGACTATACCACTAAAGAGTTTTATGAGGATTTTGGTCCTTATTCTATTCCAGAAGATTGTTATTTTATGATGGGAGACAATCGCAGTAATTCATGGGATTCCAGATATTGGATGAATAAATTTGTACACATAGACGATATTGTGGGGAAAGCAGAATTTGAATATTATCCTGAGATGAAAGTGCTGAAGTAGAAGTATGCTATCAATTTAAATAAGCAGTATATGAAAAAATCGAGTGTAGGAAACTCGATTTTTTCATATAATAAAGCAGTTTTTAAGGTGTTATCTTGCCAGCCATCCGCCATCGACTGCGAGTGTAAATCCATGTACATACGAGGCGGCGTCAGAGGCAAGAAAAATTGCTGCTCCGGTAATATCTTCTGGAGTACCCCAGCGGCCTGCCGGGATGCGGTCCAAAATCTCTTCGCTCCGCTGCTCGTCGTTTCTCAGATTCTGGGTATTGTTTGTTGCCATATATCCAGGTGCAATTGCATTGACATTAATGTTGTATTTTGCCCATTCGTTAGCAAGCGCTCTGGTAAGCCCCATGACAGCGCTCTTGCTTGCCGTGTAGGAAGGCACACGAATTCCTCCCTGATAGCTTAACATAGAAGCAATATTGATAATTTTACCGCCTTTCTTATCTGCAATCCAATTTTTGGCAAATGCCTGTGAGAGGAAAAATACCATTTTTTCATTGATGTTAATGACAGAATCCCAGTCTGCTATTGAGACATCTGTCGCATCACATCTTTTGATAATTCCAGCATTGTTAACAAGAATGTCAACACGGCTGTATGCTGTGGCAGCTTCCTGTACAATGTGCGGAATTGCATTGATATCGGAGAGATCCGCGATAAGTTCTGTAAAGTTTCCGCCGAGAGAAGAGATTTTTTCGGCAGTTTCCTGGCAGCTTCTCCTTGCGACTCCGATGACATTTGCGCCTGCGGCAGCATACGCGGTGCAAATCCCCTGACCCAATCCTGTATTTGCCCCTGTTACAAGGGCCGTTTTTCCTTCAAGTGAGAACATATTTAGATTCTGTGGCATATTATTCATTCCTTTCGTATTTTATATTTTTTCATTATATCATATAATTTTGTCCTGCGATAGATGCAGTAATAGACTTTGTGTTTTTTATATGATATAATGATTACTGTTCACAGGACTTAACATCTACTGCCAAGTCCGTGTGAAAATGTGACGCGTGAAAGTAAAAATCCATTTGCGAAGCAAATTTTGCATGGATTTTTACATGTTACTGGGACGGGGTGAGCAGGACACAAGGCAGGGTTAAGCAAGGATGATGTTTCTGTGATGTTTAAGAGAATAGAGTAGTTGGATGTTATACATTGGGAACACTTTTCTGAAAAGGGAGATGCATCCACCATTGACAAATAGCTAATGTTACGTTTAATCCCCCGTTTTTCATGGGGGTATTTTAGTGTAAAATAAAAATTTTACTATCCTGATTTATCTGACCTGCCAAAGCGGGCAGATGAGGAGTGCGTACTGTTAAATGATTGGAAATAAAGTCGCAGCGAGGCTGCGATATAGCGGTTAGTGTGAAAAGTGGAGATTCATAAAATGAAAAATATTGTCTTTGATATGGGAAATGTTCTTACTATATATAGTGAGCGGGAGTACATATATGGTTACGTGGACAATGAGGATGATTTCAAATGGATAAAAAATCATCTCTGTGCATCAGTAGAGTGGCTTCAGATGGACAGGGGAACCATCTCAGATGATGCGGCTATTACATCTGTATGTAAAAGGATGCCTACACATCTGCATGGCACAGTGGAGCGATTTATAAGGGAGTACAGGATGATACAGCCGCCCAATCCGCCTATGGAAGCGTTGGTGGCAGAGTTATCCCAAAATGGTTATGACTTATATCTTCTTTCAAATACTTCGCATCGTTTTCGAACATTCAGCAGGAATATAAAATCCATTGCGTATATGAAAGGCATATGGATATCCTGTGAGCATGGGCTGTTAAAACCGGAACCGGCGGCATATACTGATTTTTTTAAAACGTTTTCCCTTAGGCCAGAAGAGTGTTTTTTTATAGACGATAAGCCTGCAAATGTAGAGGCCGCCAGAAATCTTGGCATGGACGGTTGCGTGTATTATGGCGATGTGTGGGAACTTAGGAACTTTATGAGAGAAAAGGGTATTCATATAAAAGATGGGCAGGAAGGATAATTAAAGAGGACAGATTCAATTGAAATGAGAGAGTGTAGGAAGGTCAAATGAAAAAAAGAGTGATAGAATTATCAAAATGGCATGTTGTGGCATTTATTCTGTTGGGATTGGGAATGTTTCTTTTGCTGTGCGGTGTATTTTCATGGATAAAACTTCGTGCAGCATTAAGTATATCAAGGCTTGACACGGAAGATTTGCGGCTTGGAAAATATGTAAAGGGCGAAATAACACAATATGCGGGCAGGGATATAGAAACAATTGGAGGAACTGCGTTTAACGGGGTAAGCGCGTCAAGGGCATATGGGTTTACATTTTATGAGGTTTATACGATTCCGGCAGCTGATGGGAAATATGTTGAGTTATTAATCGACGATGGGGCGATCCAGGACATACTGAAATCATATGACCAGGGAGTAGGGAGCGGTGCGTTCTTTGTCGGAAAAGCAGAGAGAACAAAATATGACCGGAATTATGCCTTTTGGGATAAATCGGTTACGTTCGGAAGTGCAGGCGAGGCGGAGGAAAAGATTTGTGACGAGTATATAATCCGTGAAATTTATCCGGAGAGGATAAGGTACAGAATGTGCGCAGGTCTGTCTCTTGTACTCACAGCATCGCTTATAGTCCGCGCATGTGGCGGAGTGAAAATAAAAGTTTAATATTGGTTTTAATTGAGAGAGGGTTGACATTTCCGATAATCCATAGTATAGTGTTTCCGAAGAATACTACTAATAAAATCACGAATAAAAACTACTACTGGTGGTGAAAAAATGGATAATGCTGCATTGGGGGCTTTGACAGAAAAGCTGGTACAATTCGGGTTAACAAGACAGGAGGCAGTCATATACCTTTGTTTGTTGAGAAATAAGGAATTGTCAGGTTATGAAGTGTCAAAGCTTACCGGAATATCGCGCTCTAACGTGTATGGAGCACTTGCTGGTTTAGTGGAGGAAGGTGCTGCATACTTATTGGAGGGAGAGCCAAATAAATACACAGCGGTTTCGGCAGCTGATTTTTGTGAGAACAGGATTCGTCAGCTTACCAGACTGAAACAGGAGCTTGTGTCACAGGCTCCACAGATAGGGAATAATTCGGAAGGCTATATCACAATTAGCGGCCACCGCCATATAATGGATAAAATATATAATATGCTTGAACATGTAGAATACAGGGTGTACTTATCCATTCCCGTTGAATATCTTGAGCGGTTCAGAATGAATCTGGAGAAGCTGATATCAGAAGGGAAAAAAGTGGTACTTCTTATTAGTGAGCTTCCTGTTGACGAAATACAGGGATGCACTATATATCTGACTGAGAAAAAAGACAGGCAGTTGAGACTGATTGTAGACTCCAGTTATGTACTTACCGGTGAGCTGACAGGTGATGTGGCAGACAGCTGCCTGTATTGTGGTCAGAAAAATTTTGTGAATGTATTTAAGGATTCACTGCGAAACGAAATAAAGCTGATTGAACGAACAAATAGGGAATAACAAATTTGCAGACAGTGAAAGGAGCATGAATACGAAAAATGAATAAAGAGGCATTTGTAACAAAAGAGCAGATTGAGGAAATCGTCAAGACATATCCGACGCCGTTCCACATTTATGATGAAAAGGGAATCCGGGCGAATGCGCAGGCACTGAAAGAAGCCTTTTCCTGGAACAAGGGGTTTAAGGAGTATTTTGCAGTAAAAGCAACCCCTAATCCATTTTTAATTGACATTCTTCGGGAGTATGGCTGTGGCTGTGACTGTTCTTCCATGACTGAACTTATGCTGAGTAATGCAATGGGGGTAAAGGGTGAGGATATCATGTTTTCCTCCAATGATACGCCGGCGGAAGAATTCGAATATGCTGCAAAGATAGGTGCGACAATCAATCTGGATGATATTACGCACATTGAATTTCTGGAGGAAATTATCGGTAAACTGCCGGAAACCATTTCCTGCCGCTATAACCCGGGCGGACTTTTTAAGATCACAACAGACATTATGGACAACCCAGGAGATGCAAAGTACGGTTTTACAACGGAGCAGCTGTTTGAGGGCTTTAAGATTCTGAAAGAAAAGGGAGTAAAGAACTTTGGAATCCATGCGTTTTTGGCAAGCAACACAGTTACAAATGAGTATTATCCAACACTTGCAAAGACTTTGTTTGAAGTGGCTGTAAAATTAAGAAATGACACAGGTGCGGATATAAAGTTTATCAATCTGTCTGGGGGTATCGGCGTTCCGTACAGACCAGATCAGGAGCCGAACGACATTAAGGTGATTGGCGAAGGTGTGAGAAGGGTTTATGAGGAAGTGCTTGTTCCAGCGGGTATGGGAGATGTAGCGATTTATACAGAGCTTGGACGTTTTATGATGGCTCCGTACGGTCATCTTGTAGTAAAAGCGATTCATGAAAAACATACACATAAAGAATATATTGGTGTGGATGCCTGTGCGGTAAATCTTATGAGACCTGCCATGTATGGGGCATATCATCATATTACAGTACTGGGGAAGGAGAATGAGCCTTGTGAACGCAAATATGATATAACAGGTTCTTTATGTGAGAACAATGATAAATTTGCTGTGGACAGAATGCTGCCCCGGATTGATATGGGTGATTATCTCGTCATTCATGATACAGGTGCGCATGGTTTTGCAATGGGGTATAACTATAACGGAAAGCTCAAATCAGCAGAGCTTTTATTAAAGGAGGACGGAAGTGTGCAGTTAATCAGGCGTGCCGAGACGCCAAAAGATTATTTTGCCACATTCGACTGCTTTGACATTTACAACAAATTTCGATTTTAGAGTATATGGAACGGGTAAGAAAGTTTGCCCGTTTTTTATGCGCAGCCCCATGCAAAGGAAGTATGCTGCAGAAGCGGCGCATGGGGGCGCGGTGAGTAGGGAAAACTTTTCCCTACTCGATTGTATACGGCATCCGGCGAAAGATTGTCAACAAAGCTGACGGGTGCCTGGCGCGCGCGTAGGGGAAGAAATCGTTTCTGCCTGATTCGTCATAAGAGTGCCTGTGGAGCTGCGCACAACAAGACTTGGCCTTAATAATGACCTAGATATAGGAACTTTTGCGATTAACCAGTAAAGTGACGCATAAGAATTGCGTCCAAGGTCTATTCTGTTCTGGTTTATTGTGGTGAGGGAGGGCGATATTTCCTCAGCAATAGGTAGGTTATCAAAGCCCACGACACTCAACTCCTGTGGAATTCTGATATTGAGTTTTTCACATTCCCTGATAACGCCGACCGCAAGCAGGTCATTGCCGCATAATATGGCAGTAGCGCCATTTTTGATAAGAGCGGGCAGATGGTATTTTGCGCTGTCTTCAACATAATAACCATAGGCGACCAGATTTTCGTCGATTTCAAGTTCATGGCTCTGCATACTGTTGACATAGGCGTCATATCTGTTGACTGTGACCATTGAGTCAGGAGATCCATTTAAAAGTGCAATTTTTGTGTGGCCTAATTTGGTTAAATGGTCAATTGCCAAGTCAATGCCCTCAAAGCTGTCTGTTCCTACGTAGGCAACATTTGGATTTTTTCTGATGTAATTGTCAAAAAGAACGGTTGGGATAGTGGTGGATTCAAGCTGTGTCATCCATGGATCTTTCAGTGCAAATCCTATCAGGAATCCACCGTGGAAATTATTTCTGACCATGTACCTGTCATATGGGTCGTGCAGCTGCAATAGTGGTGTCATGGGCATAATCGTAACCTCCCAGTTGTCACGCACTGCTGCCTGTTTAAATCCCAGTATAATATCAAATCCGAAATCTCCAGGCAGTTCATACTGCATATTTTCGACAAAAATACACAGGCGTTTTCGTGTCTCCTTTTTCATCCTCTTGGTGACATACCCCATTTCAATTGCAGTGTCAAGAACCAGTTTTTTTAGTTCAGGACTGATATCGTTGGCGTCGTTTAGTCCCTTAGAAACCGTACTGGGAGCGATACCCAGTCGGTTTGCGATGTCCTTAATTGTTATCATAATAGTAACTCTCTTTCGCACAAATTCGTTCTATAAAAATAAGTTTACATGATAATGAAAACGTTTTCAACCAATTAGATTAAAAACATCTACTAAAAATATGGGTGAATTATGATAAAAATGTTACAAAAACATTTGCAATTACCAATAAAGCTATTTGCAAAATATGTTTTATGCGGTATAATCGTACATGTAAGAAAAGCGAGAAAAACATAACAGCGGATGCAAAAGAATGAAAAGGAGTACATAAAAATGGATAATGCATTTAACACACCGGCACAAGTGCTGGACGCAAATATGAGGGCAGGAGAAGGCAAGGCAAAGCTTCCTTTGCTAAAGTGCATACTGCTCGGCATGATGGCAGGTGCATTTATAGCGTTTGGCGGTGCATCAAGCAATGCAGCAGTACATAATATTGCAAATCAGGGACTTTCCAAGACGCTCGCAGGATGCATATTCCCAGTAGGTCTGATGATGATTGTCTTTGTAGGTGGAGAGCTTTTTACAGGCGACTGTCTGATGATAGCAGGCGTGGTTGACAGGAAGTTTAGTGTACTTGCCATGATTAAAACACTTCTTATTGTTTTTTTCAGTAATATGGCTGGGGCAGTTATTATTGCGGCACTTGTATATTTCAGTGGACTACTGGATTACACAGATGGAGCGCTTGGTGCATTTACAATTAAAGTGGCTTATGGTAAAACGACAATAACGCCATTTAAGGCAGTATGTTCAGGAATTCTTTGTAATATTCTTGTGTGCATGGCAGTACTTATGGCTACTGCGGCAAAGGACATTGCGGGTAAGGTATGGGCTATTTTCTTTCCGATTTGTGCATTTGTTATTGGCGGATGGGAACATTGTGTAGCCAATATGTTTTATATTCCCGCTGGAATTTTTGCAGGCATGAATGGCAATTATGCAGCAAAAGCGGAGGAATTGTATGGTATTACTGCCAATCAAATCGCGGCAAATCTGAATATAGGTGGTTTTGTATCAAACCTGATACCAGTTACGATAGGAAATATGCTTGGCGGTATGGTATTTATCGCATTACCGTTGTATGCAATCCACAGAAGTAAAATCGTCAACAAAACGAAATAGTAGTATAACGGTATTAGGGCGTGTATGGAATACACGCCCTAACTCTTTTGTACAGATCATTGGCCATAGGGAGGATTTACATGAATGACAAACTGACAAGAAATGATATCAAGAAGATGGAGGAGGAGATTGAGCATAGAAAACTCGTCATACGCAAGGAAGCTTTGGAGGCAGTGAAAGAGGCAAGGGCGCAGGGTGACCTGAGCGAAAATTTTGAGTATTATGCGGCAAAAAAATACAAGAATCAGAATGAAAGCCGTATCCGGTATCTTGAGCGAATGATAAAGACTGCGCAAATCATAGAGGATGACACAGAAGAGGATGAAATCGGTCTGAACAAGACAGTCGAAGTGGAGTTTGTGGAAGACGGAACGGTTGAGACATATCGTCTGGTAACGACGGTGCGAAACAATCCGCTGCAGGGACTTATCAGCATTGAATCGCCGATAGGAAAATCACTAATTGGGCATAAGTGCGGTGACATAGTCCACGTGCAGGTGAACAGTGATTTTGGCTATGATGTGGTGGTTAAGTCGGTAGTGAATACGCCAGATGACGATTCGATTGCGCTAAGAAAGTTTTAAAACAGATTGTGAAAGGACATTGCAAGTGAACCTGATAAACATTGAAAACATTACAAAATACTACACAGATACGCCACTTTTTGACAATGCATCTTTTACAGTGGATGAGCAGGAAAAAGTGGGAATTATAGGTATCAACGGCGTAGGAAAGACTACTTTGCTGAAAATGCTGATTGGTGCTGAGGAACCCGATGCGGGGACAATCACAAGGGCAAACCATGTGGTAATCCGATATCTTTCTCAGAATCCCGTTTTTCAGGAAGGTATCTCCGCGCTTGAGGCAGTCATGGAAGGAAACCGCACACATGACAATGAATGGTCACTGGAGAGCGATGCAAAGATGATACTGCAAAAACTTGGCATCCGTGAATATGGGCAGAAAGTGGCTACAATGTCGGGCGGACAACGCAAGAGAATAGCACTAGCCAATACATTATTGTCGATAGCGGATATACTGGTGCTCGATGAACCGACAAATCATCTGGATTCTGCCATGGCAGACTGGCTTGAGGACTATCTGAAAAATTACCGGGGAGCACTCGTCATGGTTACACATGACCGGTATTTTCTTGACAGTGTGTCTAACAGGATTGTCGAGATAGACAAAGGAAAAATATACAGCTACCAGACAAATTATTCGGGTTTTTTGGAGCTGAAGACACAGCGCGAGGATATGGAGCTTGCAACAGAGCGCAAGCGGCAGAGTATCCTGCGCGTGGAATTAGAGTGGATGAGGCGTGGAGCACGCGCGAGAAGCACAAAGCAAAAGGCACATATACAGCGCTATGAGGCTCTGGCTGCACAGAGCGGACCACAGCGGGATGCGCAGCTTGAATTAAGCTCAGTGTCAGCCCGTATGGGAAAGCGTACAGTGGAGCTCAAAAATATAAGAAAGGGATATGACGGAAAAAATCTGATTGATGATTTTAGCTATTTATTTTTGAAAAATGACAGAATTGGATTTATCGGTGAAAATGGATGCGGAAAATCGACGCTTATGAAAATCATATGTGGTATGGAGCAGCCTGATTCAGGCGAGATGGTGACAGGACAGACAATTAGGATAGGTTATTATGCGCAGGAAATTAGAAATGACGAAGGTGCGGGACTTGCGTATATGAAACCTGACATGCGTGTCATTGATTATATCAGGAATACTGCGGAGTATGTGCAGACTGTGGACGGTTCCGTTTCGGCATCTGTTATGCTTGACCGTTTTTTGTTTCCGCCTGAAAAGCAGTATGGACAGTTAGGAAAGCTTTCAGGCGGGGAAAGGCGCAGGCTGAACCTTCTGCGCGTTCTTATGGAAGCGCCCAATGTGCTCATTCTTGATGAGCCAACAAATGATTTGGATATACAGACGCTTACTATTCTGGAGGATTACCTTGACCGCTTTGACGGGATTGTGATTGTGGTTTCCCATGACCGGTATTTTCTTGACAGGGTTGTACGACGTATCTTTGTCTTTCAGGACAGAACGATCAGGCAGTACGAAGGCGGATATACGGACTATCAGGCAAAAGTACAGGAGGAAGAGGGCGCTGGCGGAATAGAGGCGGAAACGAAAACCAAGGTTCAGGTTAAGGAAGCTGCGGATGGCACAACCCTGAAAAAGATAAAGAGCCGTCAGGAAAAACTGAAGTTCTCATACAAAGAGCAGAGGGAGTACGACACGATAGATGCAGAAATTGCAGGGCTCGAAGAAAAGATAAAAAAACTTGAAAGCGATATGGCAGAAAATGCAAGAGATTTTGTTAAACTGAATGAACTTGCAAAAGAAAAAGAGGAGACAGAGCTTCTACTCGAGGAAAAAATGGAACGTTGGATGTATTTGCAGGAATTGGCGGAAAAAATTGCAGCGCAGGGCAGATAAATGATAAAAAATATCATTTATCTGCCCTGCATGACTGTATACGGACGCAGGAGAGAAATAAAAAATGTGTAAAATTTGTGAAAAAACAAAAAATGTGTTGACTATTTTTTTTGTATAGAATAGAATGTTAGCACACGAACAGTTCAAAGTCAAACAAACTAATGTTTTGTCAAATGATATACTATGGAAGGGTGGTGAGGGTGATACGGAGAACTATAAAAAACATAATTATGATGGGTCTGATGGCAGGAAAGTGGGACATATCATAAAGGAATTGAACAGTGCATTCAGAAAGATGTTCCTAAATAGTGGGACGAAGGCTGGACTTGATGAAGTGACACTGATGCATGGCTGGATTATGGGCTACCTGCATCACAATCAGGATCGGGAGATATATCAAAAAACAATTGAGTCGGAATTTAATATCCGGCGTTCTACTGTGACAACGATACTACAGCTTATGGAGAAGAAAGGATATATCAGACGGGAAGCAGTAGCTGGTGATGCCAGACTGAAAAGGATTGTTCTTACGCAGCAGGGAATGGAAACTGCCGAGAGGACAAAGTCCATGATTGATAATATGGAGAAGAACCTGACAGAAGGTATCGGAGAAAGGGAGTTATCAGCTTTTCTTGAAGTTGCAGAAAAATTGATAGCAAATATGAGTCAATAACCGGAAAACATATTGTATATACTTTGCGGTTATGAATAAATTAAAGTATTACAGGAAAGGAAGATGATTATGCTAAAAGTATTGGGCGCGCAAATTAAGGAATTTAAAAAAGATTCCATCCTTACGCCTGTTTTCATGATTTTAGAGGTTATCATGGAAATGATTATCCCGTTGCTGATGGCATCCATTATTGATGATGGTGTCAATGCAGGAAACCTGAACCACATTTACAAAGTCGGTGGAGTTATGATTGTAATGGCGCTTATCGGGTTGTGGGCAGGACTTATGGGGGCAAAGTTCGGAGCGAGGGCTTCCACAGGCTTTGCAAGAAATCTCAGAAAGGCAATGTATGAAAATATTCAGACATTTTCGTTTTCGAATATTGATAAATACTCTACATCAAGCCTGATAACAAGACTCACAACAGATGTGACAAATATGCAGAATTCTTATCAGATGGTTCTGCGTATGGCAATGAGGGCGCCGGCGTCCATGATTACTGCTATGGTAATGGCATTTTCGATTAACGCCAGACTTGCCAGTATTTACCTTGTTGCCGTAATATTTCTTGCTATCTGCATTTCATTTATTCTGCCGAGAGCAAACACATATTTCCGGCAGGTGTTTGAAAAGTATGATGATTTGAATGCAAGTGTTCAGGAGAATGTATCGGCAATACGTGTTGTAAAGGCGTATGTGCGTGAAGATTACGAAAAGGATAAGTTTGCAAAAGCAAACCAGAATATCTATAATATGTTTCTGAAAGCGGAGAAGCTTGTCGTTATCAATATGCCCCTTATGCAGGCAACCGTATACAGCTGCATCCTTTTAATTTCATGGCTTGGTGCAAAGACAATTGTTGCAGGTGGTCTTACAACAGGCGAAATGATGAGCCTTCTGACATACTGTATGAATATTCTGATGAGCCTTATGATGGTATCCATGATTATTGTTATGCTGTCCATGAGCTATGCCAGCGCAAAACGTATTGCCGAGGTTCTGACTGAGAGGACAGACCTTAGCAATCCGGAGAACCCGGCGGAGGATGTCAGGGATGGAAGCATTGTTTTTCATAATGTATCGTTTTCCTATAACAAGGATAGCAAGCCAGTTTTGAACAATATCAATCTGGATATTAAATCAGGTGAGACAATTGGTATTATCGGCGGCACAGGCAGCGCGAAATCAAGTCTTGTCAATCTTATCAGCCGTTTGTATGATGTTACATCAGGAGAGCTTCTGGTGGGCGGACTTGATGTGCGCAAGTATGATATGGAAGCGCTTCGAAACCAGGTGGCGGTCGTATTGCAGAAAAATGTACTTTTCAGCGGAACAATACTGGAAAACCTCCGCTGGGGAAACAAAGAAGCTTCTGAGGAGGAATGTATCAGGGCATGCAAACTCGCCTGCGCAGATGAGTTTATACAGAAAATGCCTGACAAATACAACACTTACATTGAGCAGGGAGGTACAAATGTGTCGGGTGGACAGAAACAGCGGCTCTGTATCGCAAGGACATTGCTGAAAAAGCCGAGAATTTTAATTCTTGACGACAGCACCAGTGCGGTAGATACTGCCACTGATGCTAAAATCAGAAAGGCATTTGCAGAGGAAATACCAGATACGACAAAACTGATTATAGCACAGAGAGTAAGCAGCGTACAGAATGCGGACCGCATTATTGTCATGGATAATGGCATTGTTACGGCATTTGGAACGCATGATGAACTGTTAAAAACAAGTCCGATTTACAGTGAGGTTTATGAATCACAGACAGGCGGCAATGCGGATTTTGATCAGAACGGAGGTGACAACTAATGCCAGGACCAGGACATCCGATGAGAGGACCAAGGGGAGCAAAACCCAAAATTGAAAATCCAGGAAAGCTTTTTAGAAGGCTTATGGGATATGTGCTCAAAAACTATACACCACATGTAATCATTGTTGTCATATGCATTTTTGTAGGAGTGTTTGCAAATATTCAGGGGACGCTGTTCATGCAGACATTGATTGATAGTTATATTGTACCGCTTCTTGGAATAGAGAATCCTGATTTTTCAGGACTGGCGCACGCGATTTTTCGAGTGGCATGTTTTTATGCCATAGGTGTGCTGTCATCTTATCTTTACAATAGAATCATGATTAATGTAAGCCAGGGGACGATGCGCAATATCAGAAGCGAGATGTTTAACAAGATGGAATCACTGCCGATTAAGTATTTTGATACACATCCACACGGTGATATTATGTCAAGGTACACAAACGACATTGATACTTTAAGGCAGATGATAAGCCAGAGTATGCCGCAGTGTCTGAATAGCGCCATCACGATTGTCAGCGTTTTGATTAGCATGATTGTCCTGAGTGTTCCACTTACGATCACAACACTTGTAATGGTTTCCATTATGCTCTTTATTACAAAAAAGGCGACAGGGCTTTCTGGAAAATATTTTGTGGCACAGCAGAAATCTATCGGAGCAGTGAATGGCTTCGTGGAGGAAATGATAGAAGGGCAGAAAGTTGTAAAGGTGTTCTGTCATGAGCAGGAAAGCATGGAGCGTTTTAACGAATTGAATGAAGAACTTTTTGAGAGTGCGTACAACGCCAACCAGTTTGCCAATATGCTCGGTCCTATCAATTCGCAGCTTGGCAACCTGAGTTATGTAATGTGTGCAATTGTGGGCGGTATGCTTGCGCTTGGCAATATTGGAGGGCTTACGCTTGGCGGTCTTGCAAGCTTCCTTTCATTCAACAAGAGTTTTAACATGCCGATTAATCAGGTGAGCATGCAGTTTAATTCAATTGTGATGGCGCTTGCAGGTGCGGATCGTATTTTTAAAATGCTTGATGAGGAACCAGAGGCGGATAACGGATATGTTTCCCTTGTGAATGCAGAGGAAGTCAATGGTGAACTGAAGGAAACACAGAAGCATACAGGAATGTGGGCGTGGAAGCATTATCACAAGGACAGTGACACAACGACATACCAGCGGCTTGAGGGCGGTGTTGTGTTTGATGATGTGGATTTTGGATATACAGACGAAAAGATTGTGCTTCACAATATCAAGATGTTCGCAGAGCCAGGACAGAAGATTGCGTTTGTGGGATCTACAGGTGCAGGAAAAACAACCATCACAAATCTGATTAACCGTTTTTATGATATACAAGATGGTAAGATTCGGTATGACAATATTAACGTCAACAAGATAAAAAAAGCTGATTTGCGGCGTTCTCTCGGCATTGTATTGCAGGATACACACTTGTTTACAGCTACAGTGATGGAAAATATCCGGTATGGAAAGCTGGATGCTACAGATGCGGAGGTTATCGCGGCGGCAAAACTTGCCAATGCACATGAGTTTATTGAGAAACTTCCGGATGGCTACAATACACTGCTGACCGGGGATGGTGCGAACCTGAGCCAGGGTCAGCGGCAGCTGCTCGCCATAGCGAGGGCGGCGATTGCAGATCCGCCGGCACTGATACTTGACGAGGCAACAAGTTCCATTGACACGCGTACAGAGAAAATTGTGCAGGATGGTATGGATAAACTGATGAAGGGCAGAACTACTTTTGTAATTGCGCACAGGCTTTCTACGGTCAAGAACAGCGACTGCATCATGGTACTGGAACAGGGAAGAATTATTGAGCGCGGCACGCATGATGAACTGATAGAGGCACAGGGCAAATATTATCAGCTATATACTGGAAATGCGATTGCGGCAAACTAAAAGTGAATGGATTGCCAAAAGTTTCTGACAATTTTCTTGATATCTATGTTCATAACTGATAAAATATATATGAGTACTATCGGAAACATTCTGTTGCCGATAGTGCTCCATGTATGATTGGGGTGAGATAGATGGCATTCTCAAAAGGAAAGAGAATTGAAGACGAGACAAGCAGGCGGATTGTTGACCTTGCTGTAAACATTGGCTGTAAAGAGGGTGCGGATGCTCTGACTGTCACAAGGCTCTGTCGGGAATTGAACTGTGACAGGAGAGTTATTTACAACAGATTTCGGGATATAGATGAAATCAATCTGATTGTCGCGCAGCGGTGTAACGAGGAGCTTATGGAGAAAGCGAAGGCAGCGGTGGATCCTCATAATTCTTTTTTTGACAGACTTTCTACGCTTATCGAGGCGGCATTTAATTATATCTATGAAAAAAATTCCCATTTTCAACACTATACTGCGCTGTATCGGGTTACAGACAACGGAGTGAGAAACGAAATACTGCAGGAAATTATGGAGATGATTGAGGCTGGAAAGGCGGCAGGCGATGTGTGTGCAGAAGCGGACAGTTATAAGGCGGCAGAGAATATCTGGATTATTACAACGGGAATAAGCGGCATACTTGCGGCAAATGTTAATTATAAATATCAGGATGGTCTAAATACTATGCTGTACGGAGTGGAGGCAATATCATCATATATGAAACCAAAGCAGGAGGCCGAAGGCTGAATGTTTTTTGTTTTTGCAGGAATGGAGGATGAAAATGGTAACCGTTAAACTGGGAAACACTGGAATCATTGCCAATAAGAATGGATTTGGGGCACTTCCGATTCAGCGGATTGATACGGAAAGTGCAGTAAAACTGATACATATGGCGCTTGACGGAGGCATAAATTTTTTTGATACAGCAAGGGCTTACAGTGACAGCGAAAAGAAGCTGGGCATTGCCCTTGAGGGTGTTGAAAGGAGCAGATATTATATTGCCACAAAGACAGCCGCTCAGACAGGCGATAAAGTTTTTGAAGACTTGGAAACCTCATTAAATCTGCTGAAAACAGATTATATTGATATCTATCAGCTGCACTGTGCCCCCAAATGTTTTCAGCCTGGGGATGAGGACGGTGTATATGATGCAGTATTAAAGGCAAAAAAAGAGGGAAAGATTAAGCATATTGGGATTACGGCTCATTTGCTTAATGTGGCGGAAGATGCGATTGGGAGCGGGCTGTATGAAACTTTGCAGTTTCCGTTTGCCTATATATCTTCTGCTAAAGAGCTTGCGCTTGTCAAAAAATGTGAAAATGCAGGAATGGGCTTTCTGGGCATGAAAGGGCTTGCAGGTGGATTGCTGACAAACTCGAGACTCTGTTATTGGTTTGCCTGCCAGCATAATGCTGTTTTACCGTTGTGGGGAGTGCAGAGGGAATCAGAACTTGCAGAATTTTTGTCCTATCAGGACAAGATGCCTGAGATGGATCAGGAGATGAAGGCAGTCTATGAGAGAGATCTGAAAGAGCTTGCAGGTGATTTTTGCCGTGGATGCGGCTATTGTATGCCGTGTCCGAAAGGAATTAAAATCAATAATTGTGCACGTATTTCACAACTTCTGCGTCGTTCCCCTTCTGCAAACTGGTTAGGTGAGGAGTGGCAGGCGGAGATGGCGAAAATCAAAGAGTGCATACACTGTGGAAGCTGTGCGTCAAAGTGCCCATACGGACTTGACACGCCGAAACTTCTGGAAAAAAATCTTGAGGATTATGAGAATGTTCTGGCTGGCAGAGTCAGCGTCAGTAATTAAAATATAACAAACGATGTCATATGGAAAGGAACAGGTACGAATATGGAGTTTGCGTCAGTTTATCACAGAACAGTTGATAATTATTGTTATATGCTTGATGAAAATCAGCTGATTATCAATCTCAAAACAGGATATGATGTAAAGGAAGTCAATATTGTCTATGGGGATCCGTTTGCAAACGGCATTTTGGGCGGCGGGGAAGAATGGACAGGCGACAAGGCAAATATTCCGTTTAAGAAGCGCTTGAAATATCAGCTTTGGTGGACGACAACAATAAAGCCGGCATTTAAACGACTAAAATATTATTTTGAGCTGGTGACGGACACAGAGCGCTGGTATTATTTTGAGGATGGATTTGTCAGTGAGGAACAGATGCAGATTAAGGGACGAAGCAGGCAGTGCTTCACCATGCCATGGATGAATCCGATTGACATCAATAAAGTGCCAGGGTGGGTGAATGACACAGTCTGGTATCAGATTTTTCCGGAGCGGTTCTGTAATGGAGATCCGGCGCTGAATCCGGAAAATATAAAGCCCTGGAAATATGAGGGTGGTGTCGGTCATGATGATTTTTATGGCGGAGACATAAAGGGTATGATGGACAAGCTTGATTACCTGAAGGAATTAGGAATTACGGGTATCTACACGACACCAATTAATGAAGCACCGTCCAACCATAAATATGATACGACAGACTATGAAAAAATTGATCACAATTTTGGCGATGATGAGACCATGAAAACTTTTGTGGAGCAGGCGCATAAGCGCGGAATACGTGTTATGCTGGATGCAGTATTCAATCACAGTGGTTATTTCTTTAAGCCATGGCAGGATGTGCTGAAAAATGGACGGGATTCCGAATACTTTGACTGGTTTATGATTAATGAGTGGCCGCTGTCCAACCAGTGGGATGCGGCGAAAAAGGGACAACTGTATACATTTGCCTTTTTTGATTCCATGCCAAAACTTAATACAAACAATAAGGCAGTGCGGGAATACCTGATTGGGGTTGTCTGTGACTGGGTTCAAAAGTACGATGTGGATGGCATCCGTATGGATGTGGCAAATGAAGTGTCCCATGTATTTTGCAAGCAGCTTCGCCTTGCGTTAAAAACGATAAAACCGGATATTTATATTCTGGGGGAGGTATGGCATGATGCGATGCCGTGGCTTAGGGGAGACGAGTATGACTCTGTTATGAACTATCCGCTTGCCGGCAGCATGAAAGACTTTTTCCTCGATAAGAGCCTGACAGGAGAAGATTTCGAGTTTATGATAAACCGCTGCTATACTAACTACATGCAGCAGACGAATGACGTGCTGTTCAATATGCTTGACTCACATGATACCATACGTCTCAGGAATGTGACAGAAGGTCTGGATGAGTACAACTGCCTGTTCGCATTGCTTTTCACAATGCCGGGCAGTACATGTATCTATTACGGAACAGAAATCGGCATGGAGGGAGGCTTTGATCCAGACTGCCGTCGTTGTATGCCGTGGGAAGATATCGAGCAGGGCAAGTACAATGAGCAGATTTCCATAACCAAACAGCTGATAAAACTTCGGAAGGAAGAACCATTGATGCGTCAAAGAAATTTTCATTTTCCAGCGGACTATGCAAATCCAAGAGTGATTCAATTCCAGAAAATGGGCTGGGGAGAAACGCTGGAGGTTATTGTAAACAGCAGTGACGAGGACATTGAAGTATTAAAAGACAGCGACAGCAAAATCATGTTCTCAAGAAGGCTGGAGGGGGACGTTCTTCATACAAATGGCGTGTGTATCAGATATTTGAGCAATAAGCAGAATATATAATTATATAGGAAGAACTGTTGTGTTTTATAGTGGAAGACACAGCAGTTTTTTCATCTCAGAAAGGTATAAAGCTTTTATAATTTACACAATTTATTCTTTTTCTTTCTGAGTCAAACACGCTCTAGGGGCTGAACTGAAATAAAATTTTGCAGCATATAAAACTTTCTCTTGCCAAATTCTATTTTATCATATATGATGAAAACAGGTACACAACTGGCGGAGACAGCATCAGGAGATTTTGTGATGAATTAGACGGTGCTGGGTAGGAGAACCTACAGGGAGTGTATAATATTTTAGAAGCCGACCGCCTGGGCAGCATGATACTTGTGCGCCCAGACGTTTTTTTGTGTATATGGCATCCAAAGGAAAAATGTTAATAAGAACTGACGGATGTACAGCGCGTGAGTAGGGAACAAAAGCATTCCTTGCTCAATTGAAAACAGGACGCACTTTCATACACATTTTAATCACATAGGAGGATGAGAGATGAAGATGTTATCATTGGAGCAGGAGCTCAAAGGAAATGCTTACCCAGGCAGAGGGATTGTTATCGGTAAGACAAAGGATGGGAAAAAGGCGGCAATTGCTTATTTTATCATGGGCAGGAGCGAAAACAGCAGAAACCGTGTGTTTGTGGAGGAGGGCGAAGGCATTCGCACACAGGCATTTGACCCGTCTAAGTTAAGTGATCCAAGTCTCATTATTTATGCGCCAGTCCGCGTCCTTGGGAACAAGACGATTGTGACAAATGGTGATCAGACGGACACGATATATGAGTTGATGGACAAGCAGCAGACGTTTGAACAGGCACTCAGGACAAGGGAGTTTGAGCCGGATGTGCCCAATTATACACCACGAATTTCAGGCATTTTACATATTGAGAATGGCAGTTACAATTACGCAATGTCTATACTGAAAAGCAACAACGGGAATCCTGATGCCTGCAATCGTTATACTTTCGCATACAGCAATCCTGTGGCAGGAGAGGGACATTTTATTCACACTTATATGGGTGATGGAAACCCGCTTCCAAGCTTTGAGGGTGAGCCTAAGCTTGTGGATATCCCAAATGGTATGGATGAGTTTGGAGATATGGTGTGGAACAGCCTGAATGATGACAATAAGGTATCACTGTTTGTCCGGTTTATTGACATTGAGTCTGGTAAATATGAGTCAAAGATTTACAATAAAAATGCATAAGAGCGTGTTTGAAAAATCTGAGAGAAATCAAAGTTTAAGGAGTATTTAACATATGAAAGAATTAGAATTAAAATATGGCTGTAATCCAAACCAGAAACCATCCAAAATCTATATGAAAGATGGAGAACTGCCCATCGAAGTATTGAACGGAAAACCTGGTTATATCAATTTCCTGGATGCATTTAATGGATGGCAGCTTGTAAAAGAGCTTAAAAGGGCCACTGGACTTCCTGCTGCGACTTCATTCAAGCATGTATCCCCTGCAGGTGCTGCTGTAGGGCTACTGCTGTGTAATATCGAGCGGAAGATTTACTGGGTAGACGATATGGGTGATTTGTCTCCACTTGCTTGTGCATATGCAAGGGCAAGAGGAGCGGACAGAATGTCCTCTTTTGGTGATTTCATAGCATTGTCAGATGTATGCGATGTAGATACGGCAAAGTTGATCAAGCGTGAGGTTTCGGATGGAATCATTGCACCTGGATATGAGCCGGAAGCGCTTGAAATCCTGAAAGCAAAGAAAAAGGGCAGTTATGCAGTGATACAGATTGATCCAGGTTACGTGCCAAATTCCATAGAGACAAAGGATGTCTATGGGATTACATTTGAGCAGGGGAGAAATGAACTTGTGATAGATGATGCCTTGTTTGCAAATATTGTGACAGAAAACAAGGAAATTCCAGAGCAGGCTAAGATGGATCTCGCCATTGCCATGATTACATTAAAGTATACACAGTCAAACTCCGTATGTTATGTAAAAGATGGCCAGGCAATTGGCATCGGTGCGGGTCAGCAGTCACGTATTCATTGTACGAGACTTGCCGGAAACAAGGCTGACAACTGGTTTTTGCGTCAGAATCCTAAAGTATTAAACTTGCCGTTTAAAGAAAAAATCGGGCGCGCGGACAGGGACAATACGATTGATGTATACATGAGTGATGACTATATGGATGTTCTTGCAGACGGCACATGGGAGAATTTCTTTACAGAAAAACCGGATGTGCTGACAAGGGAGGAGAAGCGTGCATGGCTTGACCAGATGACAGATGTTGCACTTGGCTCTGATGCATTCTTTCCGTTTGGTGATAATGTGGAGAGAGCACACAGAAGCGGTGTGAAGTACATTGCACAACCAGGCGGCTCTATCAGGGACGATAACGTTATCGAAACCTGCAATAAATATAATATGGCAATGTGCTTTACTGGTATCAGATTGTTCCATCATTAATAAAATCATTATCAGGAAAGAAACAGACTTTACATTTGCGTTATGATTTATTCAGATTAGAGCGTGTTTGAAAAATGCTTTCTGCCAGATGTGCGTCAAAGTTTGTGGGAGATTCAATCATCTTACAGATGACTGGCCAGATGAAGGAGGCGTAGGGGTCAAAGGCATAAAGGGCAATGCCTTACGGTGACTGAATTTGGTGCAAATATCACGCAAAGTGGTGAATACGACGCTTTGGCGTCGTTATACAGGTGGCAGGGATGATTTTTCAAACACGCTCTAGGACTTGTTTTTCATTATATAATTGTAGAATCTGAGCGGAGGGATATTTTCCCAAAGGATTTGGAATGATTTTTGGGGATCAAGGGGTCATCTGTTACCAGCCTGATCAACAATCTGGAGCAGGGAGGTTATTTACGCCGGGAAAGGCTGGAATCGGATGGCCAGTATAAAAAGCTGATGCTGACAAGTAAAAGTAATGTTATTTTGCCTATATAGTTAGAGTTCTATTTAATTTCTTGTTGAATGGAGATGTTACTTTTACGACGCTTTGGCGTCGTTATGCAGGTGGAGGAATGATTTTTCAAATACGCTCTAAGGCTGGATAAATAATAAAACATTCTCACTGATGTGAACAGTGTATGATAAGGACTGCATGATGTTTTACAACTCAGAGCAGTTTATGGGAAGGCCTTGCACAGTATGCAGGCATGAAGAAACTGACAACAACAGCATTGAATACGTTGATAGAAATTGATAGAAAATAGAAGGATATGCAAAAAAGGAGCTAACTGCTCCTTTATATGCCGGTGGCCGGACTTGAACCGGCACGAGGTTGCCCCCGGCAGATTTTGAGTCTGCTGCGTCTGCCATTCCGCCACACCGGCGACTCTGTAAATATCTGTCATAACGACAATAGATATAATATCATATTTTGACAGCAGAGGCAAGTATATATTTAAAAATTTTAAAAATTTTTTTGATAATTTATAGAAATGTGTTAAAATGATGGAATGGATTATATTTGGATTGATAATTGAGGAAAGTATTGTATAATTGTATATGTGTTGTTTGGAAACACAAAAAGAGGACAGAAATGATAATTCAAACACACTCCATGATTGACATTAGGGATAATTAAAGGGGAGAACGAATGATATGAATTTTATACACCATATGCCACAGCGTGGCGAAAAGTTACAGCCGTTGGATATTATCAATGGATTTCAGGTTCGTCCGGGATTTTACAATAAGGATGGTGCCACGCCGTCATCGGATGGCGTCAGTTTTACAATTCATTCTTTTGGTGCAACGAGTTGTACACTGCTGCTTTTTAAACCACAGGAAAAGGAACCTTATGCGGAGCTGGAATTTCCAAAGGCATATCGCATTGGAAATACCTATTCCATGCTGGTGTTTGGTCTGAATATACAGGAATTTGAATATGCATTCCGGCTGGATGGACCTTATGATAAGAAGGAGGGACTGTTATTTGACAAGAATAATATTTTGCTTGATCCCTATGCAAAGGCAGTAACCGGACAGAGAAAATGGGGAGAGCGTCCGGAGAGCGGAGAGAATTTTGTGTATCATGCGCGTGTTGTGGAGAATAATTTTGATTGGGGAAACACGGAGCAGCTGGAATATCCGCTTGAGGACTTGGTAATTTATGAGGTACACGTGCGTGGATTTACCAAGGATGAAACTTCGGGCGTGGCGGCGAAAGGGACGTTTGAGGGTCTGCGGCAGAAGATTCCTTATTTAAAAGACTTGGGAGTCAATGCAGTGGAGCTGATGCCTATTTTTGAGTTTGACGAGATGGAGAGCGCTCGGGTTGTGGATGGAGAGCAGCTCTATAACTACTGGGGTTATAATACAGTGTGTTTTTTTGCACCGAATACAGGCTATACGTCTGTTGTAGAACACAATCATGAAGGCGATGAGTTAAAACAGTTAATTTATGAATTGAAGGAAAATGGTATCGAGGTCATTCTGGATGTCGTGTTTAATCATACGGCTGAGGGAAATGAGGATGGTCCATGTTTTTCCTTTAAGGGAATTGACAATAATATTTACTATATTCTGACGCCTGACGGATATTATTATAATTTTAGTGGATGCGGAAATGCCCTGAACTGCAACCATCCGATGACACGGCGTTTTATCATTGACTGTCTGCGTTACTGGGTGACAGAATACCGTGTAGATGGTTTTCGTTTTGATTTGGCATCTATTCTGACAAGAGACCAAAATGGCGCGCCGATGGCAGAACCACCTATTTTGCAGGGAATTGCAGGGGATTCTATTCTAGGGAAGGTGAAGTTGATTGCAGAGGCATGGGATGCAGGCGGACTATATCAGGTGGGGCATTTTCCGGCATATAACAGGTGGTCAGAGTGGAATGGCAGATATCGTGATGATATGCGGCGTTTCCTGAAAGGAGATGAGGGACTGGCAGATATTGCGATTACCAGAATTACAGGATCAAAAGATTTATACGATCCTTCTGTCAGAGGAAAAAGTGCATCTGTCAATTTTCTGACCTGTCATGATGGATTTACATTGTATGACTTGTACTCTTATAATATGAAGCACAATGAAAAAAATGGGTGGAATAATACGGATGGAGATAATAATGGAAACAGTTGGAACTGTGGCGAGGAGGGCGAGACGGATGATCCGGAAATCGAAAAGCTGCGTCGCCGTATGGTAAAAAATGCGTTTGCGACTTTGATGTGCAGCAGGGGGCCAGCAATGTTTCTTGCCGGGGATGAATTCTGCAATACACAGTTTGGCAACAATAATGCATATTGTCAGGATAACCGCATTTCCTGGCTTGACTGGACGAGACTTGAAAAATATCAGGATATTTATCAATTTTTTAAGTTTATGATTGCATTCCGCAAAAAACATGCAATTTTACGAAAAACAACAAAAAAAGCTGAGAGTGATTTGCCTGAAATCAGCATACACAATGGTTACCCATGGAATGCACATACAAGGCGGGACAGCAGGTTGATTGGAATTATGTATGCAGGCAGGGATGAAACAGATGCAAGGGATGATATTGTATTTTATGCCATGAATGCATACTGGGAAGCACTTGAGATGCAGCTTCCGGAACTTCCAAATGGGATGAAGTGGAAGCTATGTGTGAATACGTTTGAGGAGAAAAAAGAAACAGAGAATCAGAAGGAATCTGGCTATGTAAGTAAAATCAATATTCAGCCGCGAACAGTAGTTGTGCTGACAGGAGAGCAGGAGATTTGTCATAAGACTCATAATGAAGGGGTTCAGCCGGAGGAGATTTCTCAGCAGTGTAATGCACAAGGAGAAGTACAGCCGGAGGAGATTTCACAACAGGAGTAAAGGAAAAAAGTGACAGTTATCTAGAATGCACAAATAGATAAAAAGTGCATAAGAACACTTTAAGCAGGAAATGCTAAAACAGCAAATCCTTTGAAAATGGATTTTGCAGCAGCATGGAAGATATGAGGTGTGATTATGGATTTTTCAGATGGATTACAGAGCAGTGTTTTGCCGCTTGGCCTTGCATTTGGAATGGCTATGGACGAGCAGGCGGTCAACAATTATGGTAAAATGACAGAGTATGAGAAGGAGAAGGTTCTGGCACAAAGCAAAAATGTAAAAAGCAAGGAAGAAATGCAGCAGCTGATACAGAAAATCAGCGATGGGGATACCTTTGTCTGAAAATTTTAATTGAAAGCCAGGAAAAGCAGGAAACAGCGGTATACAGGTATGTAAGCCGCTGTTTTCTGCTGTAAATACAGAAGTAAGTAATTTGTCGTTTTTCACAAAAAACAAAAGAATAAACTATTAAAAAGTGATATTTTCCAATAATTTATAAAATAAATTTTATTTATCTCTTTCAAATTATCCAGAGATAGTGTATCATTATGAAAGTAAACAAGTTATGGTAACATTGGTTAAGAGGGGATAAATGGATTGTAAGGAAACACAGCGCTGTATCCATTTGTTTTTGAAGAATGAGTTGGATGAGGATACAGAGTTCAGATTTGTAGAGCATGTACACTCCTGCACTGAGTGTATGGAGGAACTTACAATAGAATATCTTTTGCTAGAGGGTATTAACAGGCTTGAAAATGCAGATGATATTGATGTGCAGAGTGAACTGGAAGACAGGCTGAATCGTACCATAAACCGAAAAAAGGTATACAAACAGCTCAAAGCCGGTCTTTTTTTAGTGGCATCAATGATATTTTGTATATTTTTGCTGGGAGGAGTTTAGGACTAGATGGGCGAAATTGTTGTAATAGATGGTAATAGTATTCTAAAAAAGGCATTTTATAATGTGCCAATACAGACCAATGCGGCGGGATTTCACATAAATGCCATATATGGTTTTTTGAATGTTTTATTTATGCTGGCAGATGAAGAAAAAACTGAATATATAACAGTAGTGTTTGGACAGCAAATGCAACAGGGAAATAATGGTGTTTTGAGGTTGACGCCAGAGAGCTTTGATGAGCAGTTACCTGTTGTAAAGGAAATACTTTCATCCATGAATGTGAATGTTATCGACAGTAAAAAAACAACGGCAGCGAATCTGATTGGCACGATTTCAAGCCGCTGTGCAAGTGATAACACATCAGTTACAATTGTTTCAGGCGATAGAAATTTGCTGCAGCTTGTGTCTGAAACAGTGAATGTAAGACTTTTAGAGACAAGAAACAAAAATACACAAATCATAGAATATCACAGAAAAGATATTGAGACAGTGTACAGGGTTTTGCCAGAACAATATGCAGACCTTCAGGCTTTGATGCAGATTGACGGAATCGGGGAGAAGACAGCTGCGAATTTGCTGAATATTTATGGCAGTATGGCAAATATAGATATACATTTGGACGAGATACCCCAAAAGTGCATCAGGGAAGCGCTTTCTGACAGTAGTAATCGGGAAAAGATTAATTCATACAAATGCAGCAGGGTAATTGATACCGACACGGAGTTATTTTTTTCGCTTGAAAATGCAAAGATGGGAGAACTTGACACTCCAGAGGCATATGCGCAATTAAAACAGCTTTCATTAGACAATATTTTGGTAAAATTCAGACAGTCGTCCAAGAACGTGGAAGTGGATATCAACAAGGATGTAAAAGTAGTCGCGGTTACCGCGTCCGAAGATGCGAAAGAGGTTTTTGAAGCTGCTGTCAAGGCTGGAAATGCGGCAATTAGAATCCTGAGTGTAAAAGCTGGAAATGCAGGAGATTATAAGACAGGAGCTAGTGGTCAGCTTTTTTTGCCGCTGGGCGAAGAACAAGATATATTCGGCTGCATGGTGTGCGGCGGATCTGATAAAGAGGAAAACATATACTGGATAGAAAGTTCGGATAAGATACCTGAGGCATATATCAAGCAGTGTATAAACAACATGTTGTCAGCCGAAAAAATGTTGATTTCCGTATTTGATGCGAAAAATGATTATGAAAATATGGTATCAGAGCATCAGCACAGGAAGTTGTTGTCAAATGAAGTTACCAGAAATATATTTGACTGCAAAATTGCGGCATATTTGATAAATCCGCTGAAAAGTGACTATAAGGTGGAAGATGTGGCAGTTGAATATCTGAATATTCAACTGTGTGGCTGGTCGGATATTTTTGGGAAAACAGATATTGGAACTGCGTATAAAAACAACAAAAAAGATTGTCTGTCTTATTTTGCTAAGGAGACTTACATCTTATATAAGGCAGCGCCAATACTTAAAAAAGCACTGCGGCTGAATGGAATGGAGCAGCTTTTCAGAGATTTGGAGATGCCGCTTACCTATGTACTCTTTGACATGGAAAGAGAGGGCATTCTTGTAAGACCTGAGGAGCTTAAAGTTTATGGGGAAGCACTCAGCGGCAGAATCGAAGAACTTGAGAATGCGATTCATGCAGAAGCGGGTGAAGTGTTTAATATCAATTCGCCAAAACAGCTTGGGGAAATTTTATTTGACAAGATGAAGATGCCCGGAGGAAAGAAAACTAAGACGGGGTATTCGACAGCGGCAGATGTGCTTGAGAAACTTGCGCCAGCGTATCCGATTGTTAAGGATATTCTTGAGTACAGAGGACTGACAAAGTTAAAATCAACTTATGCGGAGGGGCTGGCAGCTTTTATCAAGGATGACAATAAAATACACACGAATTTTAATCAGACAATTACAGCGACAGGTAGACTGAGTTCAACTGAGCCTAATTTGCAGAATATACCGATGCGTATGGAACTTGGCAGACGAATCCGCAAGGTTTTTATCCCGCAGGAAGGGTGCATCTTTATGGATGCGGATTATTCCCAGATAGAACTGCGCGTCCTTGCACATATGTCCGATGACAAGCAGCTGATTGAAGCCTACAGAATGTCGGAGGATATTCATCGAATCACAGCCTCAAAGGTTTTCCATACACCGTTTGAGGAAGTTACAGACTTGCAGAGACGCAATGCCAAGGCTGTAAACTTCGGTATTGTTTATGGTATCAGCTCCTTTGGATTAAGCCAGGATTTGAGTATTACCCCGAAAGAGGCAAGGGAATATATTGATGAGTATTTTAAAACTTATCCAGGTATCAAGCGTTTTCTGGACAAGATGGTGGACGATGCAAAGGACAAAGGTTACTGTGAGACACTTTTCGGGAGGCGCAGACCTGTGCCTGAATTGAAGTCGACAAATTTTAACCAGCGTTCTTTTGGAGAGCGTGTTGCCATGAATTCACCGATACAGGGAACAGCGGCAGATATTATCAAGTATGCCATGATTCATGTATATGATGTGCTAAAGGCTAAGGGATTAAAGTCAAAGCTGATTTTACAGATACATGATGAACTGTTGATAGAAACCAGAAATGACGAGGTTGAAGAAGTCAGGGAGGTGCTGTCGAGGGAAATGCAGAACGCGTGTGAACTGGCGGTAAATCTTGAGATTGACCTGCACACTGGCTCTGACTGGTACGAGGCAAAATAGTGCGGGAACGAAATCATGAGGGTGGATAATGAAGATTATAGGAATCACAGGCGGAGTCGGAGCCGGAAAGACAAAAGTACTGTCTTATATAGAAGCGCATTATCGGTGCCGCATTATTAGGGCTGACGAGACAGCACATTTATTGTATGAGCCGGGGCAGGAGTGTTACCAAAAGCTCGTGGAGCTGTTTGGACAGGAAATATTAAATGCTGACGGAACTATCAATAAAGGTAGAATGGCAGCTCTCATTTTTGGCGACAAGGTGCTGTTGGATAGAGTCAATAAAATTGTTCATCCAGCAGTAAAAAAATATATCTTAGATCGGATAGCATATGAGAAAGAAAAAGGCGAGGCCGATTATTTTTTCATAGAGGCAGCGCTGTTGATAGAGGAACATTATGACCAGATAGTGGATGAAATGTGGTACGTGCATTCGGATGAGGCACTGCGGAAGGAAAGACTGGCTGCGGGCAGGCAGTATAGTGCGCAAAAGACAGCCGATATTATGAAAGGACAGTTAAGCGAAGAAGAATTTAGAAAACACTGCAAGGTTGTGATATCCAATAATGGCAGCTTAGAGGAAACCTACGAACAGATTAATCATATAATGGGGGATTGAAGAATGAACGAAATGAAAGTGAATGGAGAGGAACTTGTATTTGGACTTGATATCGGAACAAGGAGTATTGTAGGTACTGTGGGGTACAGACAGGGGGCTCGTTTTGTCGTTGCGGCACAGGAGATTCGTCAGCATGAGACGCGTGCAATGCTTGATGGACAGATACATGACATTAACAGGGTTGCAGCTATTATAGCGGATATCGCACAAGCTTTGCAGGCGAAGATGGGTATTAAGTTGGACGAAGTATGTATTGCAGCTGCTGGGCGTGTATTAAAAACCATGAATGTCCATGTAGATATGGATCTTGACAAAGAGCGAAATGTTACCAAGGAGGATATGAGTAACCTGATTTCGCTTGGAATTGAGCATGCATTCTCTGATTTTCAGGAGAAAAATGATACGGATCTTCATTTTTACTGTGTTGGATATTCAGTGGTAAAATATTATCTGAATGGTATGTGGATGGGGCAGCCAGAGCATCACAAGGCGAAAAATCTTGGGGCTGACATGATTGCAACATTTTTGCCGGATGATGTAGTGGATGGTCTTTACAGTGCAGTTGAACTTGCAGGACTGAAGGTTGCCAATCTTACATTGGAGCCTATTGCGGCAATCAGGGTTGCCATTCCCGAAAAATTCAGGCTGCTGAATATTGCAATGATTGATGTCGGTGCAGGTACATCAGATATTTCAATAACGGATGACGGAAGTGTTATTGCTTTTGGTATGATTCCATGTGCCGGCGATACACTTACGGAGCTTTTGGCAAAAACCTGTCTGATTGATTTTGCCACGGCGGAGATGATTAAGACTGCGGCTACACAGCAGGACGAGATTGAGTATGAGGATATAATGGGTATGCAGCAGACAATCTCAGCGAAAGAAGTGATTGCAATATGTCAGCCTGAGATAGAAAGAATGTCAAAACTTGCGGCGGATGCAATTAAGGAGTTAAACGGTGGTACATCACCAAGCGCTGTATTTATTGTTGGCGGAGGCGGAAAAATCAGTGGATTTGACGAGCTGGTCGCTGCGGAACTTGGGCTTGACCCGAAGCGTGTTGCATTGCGTGGAGAGGAAATCATGAAAGATGTTGACTTCCCAGAAGGGGCACTGAAGGATTCAACAATTATCACGCCGATTGGAATTTGCCTCACATACTACGAACAGTATAATAATTTTATATATATTACTTTCAACGGAAACAGAATCAAACTCTACGACAACAATAAGCTCACGGTTACTGATGCAGCAATGCAGGCTGATTTTACCCGTGACGGACTTTTCCCAAGACGCGGGGAGGAACTTCGATATACAGTGAATGGTAAAAACCGTGTGACAAAGGGTGAGTATGGTGAAAGCGCCCATGTATATGTAAACGGTGAGGAGGTAAATCTCAGCCACAATATTAAGTCCAATGATGTCATCACACTCGAAGAATCGACACTTGGAACACCCGCACAGGAAAAGATTGCAGATCTTGTAGATTATAATGGAAAAATAACAGTAACTGTCAACGGTGATGAAATGCAGCTTCCAAAGCCTGTAAAGGTAAACGGAACAGCTGTGACAGAGGAATACTCCATACAGAATGGCGATGACATAGTGGTTTCAACGTTCTATACATGTGATGAATTTCTTGAATTTATGGGGCTTTCACCAGAAGATATGGTTTTGATTATTAATGGGGAAAAAGCAGATAGTGATGTAGAGATTCATACTTCTGATGTCATAGAAATAAAAAACAGAAAAGAATATGAACTGAAGGAAATCTATAAAGAATCACATATAGAACTGCACAGGGATTCTCATAGGGAATCTAAAAAAGAAGTTAAGGGAACGGACAGGGAGAAGGCACAATCCGTTGAAAATGAGAATGATAATGCGAAAGAGGACGAAAAAACAGAACTGGTCAAAGCAGATGAAAGTACTACTGAAGAAGTAAAGGATGAAGAAGTAAAAGAAGAATCTGCTAAGGCAGAGGAAGAAAATGTTTCTTCCGCAGAAGCAGTAGAAATAAAGATAGAGGAAGCCGAAGCAGCTGTGGAAAGCGCAGAGGAAGACGTAGAACAGACAATAGCAGATCCAGTCAAGACGGAAATGGAAGAAGTCAGGGAAGAAGAAAAAACAGTAACGGAGGTCAGAACTGAGACGATTCTGGAGGAGGAACCAGAAAAGGATGATGTTGTCGAGAACAATGGATACACCAAAGCTGCGGAAAAAGTATTAAAGACGGAAAAGGTTTATGAGGATTCCAGACAGGAAAAGGCGCATGTGTTTCAAAACATGAAAGAGAATGTGGCAAAAGAGAAAAAGCAGGAAGCTGCCGAGGAAACGGGTAAAAAAATAATTGTCATCGTAAACCAGAAGCCTATTGTAATGAGAGGAAAACAGAGCTATATGTTTGTCGATATATTTGATTATATCAATTTTGATACAAGCAAAATGCAGGGGGCAGGCATAGCAACACTCGTAAACGGAAAGGATGCTCAATATACACAAGAGCTTTACAACGGAGACAAGATTGAGGTATACTGGAAATAAAAAATAAAGGAATGAATAGAATGAGGATGTGTAGTATAGCCAGCGGAAGCAGTGGTAATTGTATCTATATCGGTACAGATGCCACGCATCTTCTGGTAGATGCAGGCATAAGCTGCAAGAGAACTGTGGAGGGGCTTAACCAGCTTGGACTTACAGGAAAAGATATTGACGGAATACTTATCACGCATGAGCACTCAGACCACATTGGTGGTCTGGGTGTACTGTGCAGGAAATTTGGTATACCGATATATGCCACAGAAGGAACGATAACAGCCATTAAGAAAGTGAGTAATCTCGGTGTGATAGATGACTCACTTTTTCGCGCGGTCAAGGCGGATGAGAAGTTTATCTTAAAGGATATAACAGTCAACCCAATGAAAATATCCCATGATGCAGTCCAGCCAGTGGCATACAGGTTTCAGTATGGAAGCAGGCGTATGGCAGTGGCAACAGACCTTGGAACGTATGATGAATACACAGTTGAATGCCTGCGTGGAATGGATGCCCTTTTGCTTGAAGCCAATCATGATATTAACATGTTACAGGTAGGACCATATCCATATGCCCTGAAACAGCGTATACTTGGAAATAAGGGACATTTGTCAAACGAGCTTTCAGGAAGACTGCTCAGCAGGCTGCTGCACGACAATCTTAAAACTGTATTTCTTGGACATTTAAGTAAGGAAAATAATATGGCAGAACTGGCATATGAGACGGTGCGGCTGGAAATTTCCATGGCGGAAAATCCATATAAGCCAGATGATTTTCCTATTTTTGTCGCGAACCGGAGTGAAATGTCACAATTAGTTGAAATTTAGAAAAATATTAGGTAATATAAAAGTAAAATAGGAAGATAGGAGCTTAGATTATGAAAAAAACGATTATTACAGTAGTAGGAAAAGATACCGTAGGCATTATTGCGAGAGTGTGTACATATCTTGCCGAAAACAAGATAAATATTCTTGATATTTCGCAGACCATTGTGGATGACTACTTTAATATGATGATGATTGCTGATATGAGTACTGCTGCAAAATCAGTCAGCGAAGTCTCGGATGATCTTGACAGGATAGGAGAGGAAATTGGCGTGATTATCAGATGTCAGAGAGAAGAAATATTTAACAGTATGCACAGGCTGTAATGTAATTTGGGAGGACATTTGATATGATAAATATAAATGAAGTGTTAGAGACAAACAAAATGATTGAGAAGGAGAATCTTGATGTCAGGACAATTACGCTTGGCATCAGTCTTCTTGACTGTATTGACTCGGATTTGGAGAGATTAAATGATAAAATTTACAATAAGATTACGACTGTGGCAAAGAATCTGGTAGCCACAGGTGAGGCGATTGAGAAAGAATTTGGCATTCCTATTGTAAATAAAAGAATTTCGGTTACCCCGATTGCCCTGATAGGCGGTTCCGCATGTAGTACACCCGAAGATTATGTGTCAATAGCAAAGACGCTTGACAGGGCGAGAAAGGATGTGGGCGTGAACTTCCTCGGCGGATATTCTGCTCTGGTGTCCAAGGGAATGACAAAGGCAGACGAACTTTTGCTCCGCTCGATTCCACAGGCGCTTGCAGAGACAGAACTGGTGTGCAGCTCTGTCAATCTCGGCTCCACCAAGACAGGAATCGACATGGATGCTGTGAGACTGATGGGGGATATCATCAAAGAGACTGCTGAGCGCACAAAGGACAATGATTCCATCGGCTGTTCCAAGCTTGTAGTATTCTGTAATGCACCTGATGACAATCCGTTTATGGCGGGGGCGTTTCACGGTGTAACGGAAGCCGATGCCATCATAAATGTCGGCGTCAGTGGTCCCGGTGTTGTCAAGAATGCGCTGGAAAGCGTTCGCGGTGAAAATTTTGAAGTACTTTGTGAGACCATTAAAAAGACAGCGTTTAAAGTTACGCGTGTCGGGCAGCTTGTTGCACAGGAGGCATCAAAGCGGCTTGGCATTCCTTTTGGCATTGTGGACTTGTCATTGGCACCTACACCGGCAATCGGAGACAGTGTGGCCGATATTTTGTGTGAAATTGGTCTCGAATATGCTGGAGCTCCAGGAACAACGGCAGCACTTGCCTTGCTGAACGACCAGGTGAAAAAGGGTGGTGTTATGGCGTCCTCCTATGTGGGCGGACTCAGCGGTGCATTTATTCCTGTAAGTGAAGATCAGGGAATGATAGATGCAGTCAACGCGGGAGCGCTTACGCTTGAGAAGCTTGAAGCTATGACTTGTGTCTGTTCGGTTGGACTTGATATGATTGCGATTCCTGGTGATACAAAGCCGACTACAATTGCCGGAATTATAGCGGATGAGCTTGCTATAGGCATGGTTAATCAAAAGACGACAGCAGTGCGCATTATTCCTGTTATAGGCAAAACAGTTGGGGACAGTGCGGAGTTTGGCGGGCTGCTCGGACATGCACCCATCATGCCTGTAAATCGGTATTCCTGTGACGCATTTGTAAATCGTGGCGGCAGAATACCGGCGCCTATTCATAGCTTTAAGAATTAAAATGTGTATCTGTAAAAACTTCCACAGGTAAATTCCTATGGAAGTTTTATTATTTCTGCAGTTAACTCATTCTGAAAAGACTCTTTCGCAGAGTAACCTGACAGACGCTGGATTTTTTGGCTTCTGATACTCTCGTAAATCAATGCAGTATAAATATCAGTCTGAAGTGACATAAGCGCTGTATCGGCGAGCTGTTTTCGTGCGGTGGATGGTTTGGTCAGAACAGGGATGGACGCATTTGACTTGATTGATTTTAAAAGTTCCTGACCATGTTTTGAAAAACCGAGAAGCCTTGCGTATTGTGTATAGTCGTTTTGACTAAAACGTTCTGCATTAGCCTGTGTCATATCCAGAAGAATGTGCATAAGGCAACGGCAGATACGTGAGAAAGTCAGGTTTTTGGTCTTATTCCTCAGCGCGAAGTCATCAAATGATGTATAATGATACAGATTGTTGTGCAGCGTATGTGAGAGTTGACTTCCGACATCGTAATAACCTGCAAAGATATCTTTATCACCGGAAAGCTGAAGCATTTTGCATAAAACTGCTTCTGAAAAATCATTTGTAAATAAAAGCTGCTGATCAAGCATTTTGTACACAGATTTAGGCATATAATCTTTGACTGTGCTGCTTTTTTTCGCAGAGCATGCAGTCCGTATAGCGTTTGCAGACACAAAACTGTCTGAGACAAGCGAACTGGAGGAATACCCCTCGCCTTTTCTTGTAAGCGTTACAGGTTTTATGGAACTGTTTCTTTGAATAAGCGCTTTAATGTATTCCATGCCAAGGATATTGTTGGGCGTTTTTATAATATGTTGGATATCTCTGTCAGGAAATATGTCTGACAGTGCCCTGCTTCTTGCAGCAGGAAAGGAAATACCCTGTCTGAGATAGTTGTTGAGCAATTTTTTGTATATATCGGATTCATTAGCAGCAATTTTTGCGGATTCAGTAAGCAGTGAGATATCACCAGATTCGCTGCCAAAGTGCAGAAAGTCAACAACACCCAGCTTATCAATCATGGACACTGCACCCTGTGCAAAGTATTCTGCGCTGCCAAGTGCAGAGTAGACAGGGAGCTCGAAAACAAGATCCGCGCCGTTTAAAAGCGCCGTCCGACAGCGCTCGTATTTGTTGACGATGGCTGGTATTCCGCGCTGCATGAAGTCTCCGCTCATAACTATAATGATGTAGTCGGCTCCATGTTCGCGAATTGACTGAAGCTGGTACAGATGACCGTTGTGAAAAGGATTGTATTCTGCGATTACAGCAGTAACATTCATGGAATATCCCCTCTCTGGAATAAATGTTTGTTGATTTTTTGTGGACATATAGTATATAATATCATGAAGAAACAAAAAAACCCAGAAAAACTGTATAAAAAAATTGAATGAATACTGTTGACAAATTTTAAACGTTTATGTATAATCCCATCTTTGACAGTTGGAAATAAAAAAAATCGCTGTATACCTTGTATTTACTGGGGCGCAGCGATTTTTG
>JAIECJ010000109.1 GCA_029068555.1 Lachnospiraceae bacterium | reverse complement strand
GGAAACGATTAAATGTCAATTTTGCACAGTTAATATAGTACTTAAAATCGGGAAGCATATTCCGCACCTGTTAGTTGCCGGAAATAGATCATAGCTTTCATGTACCGCTTATCTTAAATGAGGTAGGCGGTATTTTTTTATGCTCCATTAGCTCAGTTGGGAGAGCACTCGACTTTTAATCGAGGAGTCATGGGTTCAAGTCCCATATGGGGCATATACCGCCTGGATATTTATTTCAAATAACAGGAGGTAAGGATCATGGCAAATTTGCCAGTTATAGATATGATAAGGACAGGACAGAACATAGGCAGGCTGCGGAAGCAGGCAGGATTGTCGGTAAGGGATTGCAGGATATTTTGGGTTTGCCACACCGCAGGCCATATACAAGTGGCAGCAAGGTGTTGCCTTGCCGACAATAGACAATTTGGTGGTGCTTGCAGCAGTTTTGCAGGTACGCATGGATGATATTCTGGTCACGGATACGGCAGCGCGGGTACAGATCAACGCATGAATGAAAGATAGGAAAGAGAAATCATAAAAAATAGCAGGCTGGGAAATGCCTGCAGCAAGGTCCCCTGGTCTAAAGGTAAAGGAACTTTAGTTCCTTGGACACACGGCCTTTCAAGCCGGAGATGTCGGGTTCAAGCCCCATGGGGATCATCATAAGGCTCCTTAGTCTAAAGGTAAAGGAACTTTAGTTCCTTGGACGCACGGCCTCTCAAGCCGGAGATGTCGGGTTCAAGCCCCGCAGGAGCTACTGTGGCCATAGGATAGTGGTAGTCTGGCAGATTGTGGCTCTGCTCATGGGGGTTCGATTCCCCCTGGTCACATTATGGATGGGTATGCCTAGCTAAATTTATAATATCAATGTAATCATTCATGCTTTTAAATTTCTGATAGTATAAATGATCTAAATTGAGTTCGATTTCAAATTTAATATTATTAAGCTGATTGACAGCGCATTCTAAATTTTTCGCAGCCGCTGAACTAAATCCATTGACATTATAATATGCCAATGTGATGTGTGGCGTAAAAGGGTAATTTAGTTTCTTCACATCATCAAAGATGGAATATAATTCCATTAACCGATAATATCCTGCTTCGTCAGCAGGATATAGGCCCAAAACCAAACTGGTGTCAACCATATTAAATATGTACTTGCTTTTCATTTTTAGTGGAACTTTTTCTTGCTGTTGAATTTCTCTCTTTTTTTCAATTACCCTTAGTTCATTTTCAAATAGTTCATCCGCCACATTCCGTAAAACAGGGGAATTACTGAGATCATGTAAAGTAACATGAAACGTACTTGCAACTAATCTTTCACAAAAGCATTCTGGAGCAGCCTGATATAATAGATCCACATATTCAGCTAATTTCTCTTTCACAACATCGGCTAACGCAAAAACTATAGTATCTCCATAAAAATTTCTGAATGTGTTATCTGTATCAACTTTTTGTGAGACTGATGGGCTTGCCTTAAAATATTTGTTTCCGTAATTTATTTCCTTTTTTTCAAATGAGTTTATTCTGTCTAAGAATTCCTGATAAGTTTCCATAATAGCATCATCCTTTTTTAATTCTAATATCTTAATTACGATTATACAACAGATTTATAAATATGGTTATTATAATTTGCAGGTTGGTAGGTTTCTAAAAGCTCTTTTGGTTTTCTGGAAAACTTTTTTGTATGGCAACACATTGAAGTCTCAATTTTTCTGGCATTTATTTTGCTTACTATAAGATACAATCAGGGATAGAAACGCCTTTCCCTGATTGATGCTGATGTCTATACCGTTAATAATTCATTTTGGAGATTGAGAAGTTCCTCCTCCGTAAACCTGGTGGCTTTCATAATTTTTACGATTTCAGTGCCATCTTCCAGTAAAGATCTTGCAATTTCTTTAGTGGTTTCCTGTACCTTCTGGTTAGCATATTCAATTTTTTCCTTCTCATAAAGCTGTCCTAACTGTGTCATGTTGATGCGCCTCCTTATTTGCTCCATGTAATTCCTGTTTATAAATTTGTCACTTGCAACTATCACGCCGGACAGGGTATAAATCCGTTGTCCTTCGTCCGGTATCTGTTCAGCCAGGTCAACGATCCTCTCCAGCATATCCTGTTTCCCTTCCGTACTGGGAACCGTAAGCGGCAGGATCACCAGCCGCATCAGGTCATCATCTGCCAAAGGGATGCCGGATCGGAGTTTGCCCTGAATTTCACCTCCAAGCACTTTATAAAGATAATCTGGGTCATACCCACATTTCTTCCTTTTGCTTGCAATTCCCATCTTACAGCTTTTTTCCTGCTTCAGAAGGTTGGTGCCTATATGGCGCAGTACATTTACATTTTCTGCCGCATTCCCGGCCCTCATCCTGCTCTCATTTTCCCAGAATCCTATGTCCAGCACCCAGTGCAGGCTGTTCTCCACTCCCCAGTGCGCCCTTTTGCACTTTCCATATTTCTCGGCCCCCATCCCGCTTAGCCCTTTCCATTCCGGATGGTTCGCTTTAAGCCAACCGATTTCATTTTCTACATAATATTCCCTTGTTTCCTGCCTTCCATGGTCAAAGCATACACCTTTGTAGTGCCGTCCCTCTTTTGAAAGAACTTTTTTCTTACAGGGGAATACATCCCTTTCAAAATACAGGGCGATGTCCTCCATAAGGCGCCCCTGGTTCCCTTTCACCTGCAGGATATAGTCCGCTTCCTTATCCATGATTTTTTCCGCTATCTCCTTCTGGGTTCCCATGGCATCTATCGTCACAACACAGCCTTTCAGGCACAGAATATCCAGCAGTTCCGGGATGGCTTTAATCTCGTTTGTTTTTTCATCCACCTTCAGCTGCCCCAGCACAAGGGGCGCCTCACAGACCCATGCGCTCACCACATGTGCCGGATGGTTCCCTTTTGCATCATCCCTGCTTCTGCGGACACGGCTTGTTGAGGGAAATGAAGTAACCTTATTGTATCATGTGGCCATGTATATGTAATTCTTGGTATAGGTATTACACTAAGTTTGGAGGAATGCAATATGATGAGCCAGAGAATCAAAAGGAAAAACGTATTTAAATAAGGTGTTTGCTTTAGCTAAGCTGGTCAGAAAGGTGAAGGAGAGCACGCTTGACATAGGACAACTACATTCAAATGAAATATTTTACGACAACTTCAATGTAAACTATACATGACCGCTTACAAGGATAATCAGTGCAGATTTCACGTGTTGTCTTTCGCTTGTATGTTTTATGGTGGATTTGGAAAAAAGTGAAAGCATACGAGGGTAATATGGAAATTGATAGTATTGGCTTTTGAATTACTTTCGGGAAAGTAACAAAGCCTTGCGCCTTTCGGCGCAGTAAAGTTAGCGGCGCAAATATATAGAACGTGGAGGATATGCCTATTGGAAAGAACGATTAGCGGCATGATGGGGAAAGGTTCGGTCAATCACAATACAAGAGCCTTTACAGCTAAAAATGTAGATAAGGAACGAAGCCGGGATAACGTGGAATTTTGTCACTCGGATATAAAAGAGGTCTATCATAATCTTTTTGATGAAGCACTGGAACGCTACAACGCAAAGCAGAAACGGAGTGACCGAAAGATTGACGATTACTATGAGAAGATACGCCGGGGAAAGCAGGAGAGACTATTTTATGAAGTAATCTTCCAAATTGGCAACAAGGACGATATGAACGTGCAGAGCAATGAGGGGCAGTTGGCGAAAGAGAGTTTATGCGAGTTTATGGAGCAGTTTCAGAAAAGAAATCCGAACCTGTTTGTATTCTCAAGCCATTTGCACATGGACGAGCAGACACCGCACATTCACATTGATTTTGTCCCTTTTATCCGTATCCGGGGGCATTGATGAGCGCAAAGGCATACCGGGATAAAAAGGCTTTACTGCTTGTGGAGAAATTAAAAGAGGTGGTAAAAAATCTGACTATCAAATGCGTACAGCTTACGGAGCAGGGTAAGAAGCTGACCGCCAAAGTGGATGGGCCGCAGAAACAGATTAGCCGTTTGACGGATAAGGTCATGGAGCAGAGTGACACCATAGACCGCTTGCAGGAGAAGGCATCTGATTTGGGGCGTTTGGAGCGTCATTTCGCAGATAAAGGAAAACAATAATACAATCCGCAATCTGACCGGGGAATATAAAAAGATAGAGCCGGATTGCAGGGAGGGAGTACGGGCGCAGTTGGAACGCATGAAGGAATTGTGCAAAGAGCGCAATAATCTGTATGAAAAACAGAATGATTTGAAAGGGCAGAAACAGAAGATTGAGAAGTCGTTGGAACGATAAGAAATGTGGGGTGTGGCGATTGCTATGCCCTATATTTTTGTGGTAAATGGAAATTGAAAGTGGTATAATCATATCCATAAATTTAGAGTATGTGAGGTAGAAACTTATGAAGAAGAGTCGGTTGTCATATGATGAGTGGAAATGTATTATTTCTAAAGACATATTTGGGAAAACAGTAAACTCAGAATTGCTTAATGGCTATATTGGTCTTATAGATATTAAAGAAGTAAGCAAAATACAGACTTGGAAATTTAATGGAGAAGATGTTGTAGTTTGTGATAAAGGAAGAAAATGGCTATCAATCTTGCCGCAGAATGATTGGTATTGTATAACATCCATGATGGACGAAAATGGGGATACTATACTGTGGTATATAGACATGATAGCAAATCAGGGTGTTGATGTAGATGGAGTGCCATATTTCGATGATTTATATTTAGATTTGGTAGTTTATCCAGATGGGACAATTATAGTTGATGATATGGACGAGCTAGAGGAAGCATTGTTAAAAAAGGATATTACGCAAGAACAATTTAATCTTGCAGTTGAAACAAGTCATAGATTGCAGCGAGGAATGTTAAGTAATATTTCTTCATTTATAGAATATACAAAAAGGTGCTATGAAGAGATTAGGAAATTGCAGAATTGATAAATGGCTGTGGTATAATTCTTTCCAATTGTACCAAGTTGCGGAACTTTAGCCGCAACCTATATGGGGATAGTATCCTTTCCCAGAAGCTTAAAACAGGAAATTATGGCGGTCTGTAATGCAGAAGACGGGTAGTTTCCCCTGTTGTACCTGTTTTTGGGCATGCTTCGCAAACCTTCCATGAGAAGGTCTCAAAAAACATATGAAAAGGAAACTTAGTCAGGAAGAAGGGGCATAGCACCTTCCCAGCTGTTTCATGGCAGGGTGCCCACATTCAGGGCAAAGGCAGATGTCAAAGTTCCAGACAGCGTTCAAAAGCTCTGCCATTGTCAACCCTGCGAAACGCTGTTTAAAACGCTGGCCGTTCTGAAGCTTAAATATAACCTTGAGATTCTTATGCTTCATCCGGTTGTTCAGAAAGCCATAATAGCGTATTTTTTGAAAACCGGAAGGTAACACATGCATCAGGTAACGTTTGATGAACCCTGTGTGATCCAGTGTGATCTGACGCTTCGGGGCACCCGGCTTTTTTCCTCTGGCAGAAAAAGTAACCTTATCTTCGGAAACAGAAAGAATCCTGCTGCTGCCGATGGCGATTTTGTGGGTGTAGCGTCCCAGATATTCGATGGCATTACCAAAGCCGTTAAAGGTTTCCTTAATGTAAGGACACCAGTCCTTCTCATAAAGGTTATTTTTCTAATCTTTCCAGCAGTCGGAATTACGGAGCTTTTTACAGGAAGCTGAAAAAGCAAGAAAACCATTTTCGTAAAGAGAGGAAAGATGCGCCATATATTTACCCTTAAATTTATCCCGCAGCACTTCTGTGCGGATAAAAAATTTTTTGGAAGATTTTCGGATTTTTCCGTCCCTGGTAAGTCAGCCATCGGAAACAATGCAGTGCATGTGTACATGGTAATCCAGCTCCTGATTCCATGTGTGAAGAACCTGAATAATGCCGGGTGTTGCGCCGAGCCACTTTTTGTCGGCTGATAATTCCAGAAGTGTTTCGGCGCAGCATCTGTGAAGGAGTCCGTACAAGAGCCTATGGTTACAGTAAATAAGTGGATTCAACTCATGGGGAAGAGTAAAAACCACATGAAAGTAAGGAGAGTCTATGACCTCAGCCCTACGCTTATCCACCCAGATTTCCTTAAGAACGGCCTGACAGTTCGGACAGCTGCGGTTACGGCAGGAGTTATTGTGGACTTCCAAATGTCCGCAATCCGTACACTGGCTTAAGTTGATACCAAGCCTACCGGATTTACAGTTTAAGATGGCGCGGGCGGCTTTGTGTTGGATGTCTGACTGATAATGCCCCTGTGCAGAATAGTCATCATAGGCTTGTTGAAATATCTGCCGGAATTTGTAATTACTCATGGCATTTACCCGCCATAAGGTCAAAAGGACTGACAGCCCGGCGGATGGCATTGCCGGAAAGATGGACGTAAATCGTGGTGGAATGTAAGGATTTATGTCCCATAAGGGCTTTAATGGTAAGCAGATCCGTTCCGTTTTCATACAGATGTGTACCAAAAGCATGCCGGAAGGAATGACAGGTAAGCCGGCGTTGCCAGCCCAGCCTGTTTTCGTGTGCATGAATGTGCCTTGAGAGAAAGAAGGTATCAATGGGTCTGTCCTCCCCGCGCTGCTTCGGGAAAAGATATCCCATAGGCCTGCCACATTCAAACCAATACCGGGTCAGAAGGTCAAGAGCCGCTTTTGAAAGAATGGCATAGCGGTCATTCCTGCTTTTTGAGTGTGTGATGTGAAGCCGCATGTTTTTAAAAACTGCTATTTTTAGAGAATAGCAAAACTAATTGTACTTGGGGCTAGCCGTCGCGCTAGCGACTTGGTACAATCAAAGAAATAAACTAAAATTTAGCTGATTATATGGAGGGTAAAAATGATTGATGGTCATATTCATATTGAGCGTGGGGATTACTCGTTAGAATGGATTAAACAATTCGTAAACAAGGCAGTTGAAATGAAGAT
>JAIECJ010000108.1 GCA_029068555.1 Lachnospiraceae bacterium | reverse complement strand
CAGACACTTTAGATGCAGAGCCGATGAACGTGTGAGCAATCACAGTTTGTCGGCTTTTCTTTATACATAATTAAAGGTAGGCACGTCCACCAAATTAAAAAAACGGCGATTTGGTGGGCGGTATTGCTATGCCCGAAAGACTTAACAAATACTCTCCAAACCTGTTTCAAGTTTGGAGGGATTTTTATTGCCTGCAAATAGCAGGTTCCATATACATATATCATATCGGGGATTGGTGGACAGCCTGTAGCCTTTGCGGTTTTTCTTTTGTCGTTTTTTGTTAAAACACGCCGCAGGGCTGTTTTTGACGTGGGATGCCGTTCTCCGCCCGTCAATCTGGATTTTCAAAAAAATTCAGATTGATTGGAGGAAATTACAATGCTTGAAAAGCATCCTAACCGAAAAAAGGACAAGTATAATCCGTACACTTTGACGATAAACGAGGGGCATTATTACCTCTCTTTTAAAGACGGGCGTGGAAAGCAGCAGAATATTGAAATTGATGAAAGGCTGTACCAGACGTTTGACAGATTTGAGCTTGAGGACATATCCCATCTGAACAGGGTGAGCAGGCACATTGAACACTCCGAGCTGACCGATGAAACGCTGAATGACAGAGCTTTTTATAAGGCAGAACGGATTGAGGATATTGTTTCAGAGAGCATCGAATACGAGCAGCTACATAGGGCGGTTTCTGAACTTCCCGAAGTGCAGCGGCGCAGGCTGAAGCTGTATTTCTTCGGGGAGCTGACCTATGAGCAGATTGCAAAGTTGGAGGGCTGTACGAAAAGGGCAGTTAAATTCAGCGTGGATATTGCGGTTGAAAAGCTGAAAAAGAATTTTAAGTTTTTTTAAATTTTACACTACACGCAGCCTTTGGTGAGTGAGCAAACAGGTGAAGGGGCTTAGGTACTGCAGAGGGTGAAAATGTGGTTTTTGCCAACGTCGTGCCAACGCCGGATTCAGATGTTGGCAAAATAAGAGGACGCATTTGCGTGCTTTTATTTTGCAGCTTTCCGGAGTAATTCGTCAAAGGTGTCTGCTGCCCCCTGTTTCATGTCTTCCGTGTTATGTACATACTAATCAAATGTAGTCTGTATGGATGCGTTTATCTTTGACATATCCTAAATCTATGGCATATTCATATGCCTGGGACAAGGGAGCTATAATGTTTTCAATTGTGGACCTTGTGAAATTAAGTATAAATTTTTCATTGATAAATTCCTGAATGGCAGCAGTGCTCAAGGCAGAGAGTCTGTATGCGCCAAAGTTTGGTTTCAGGTGCCTTTCATTAGTACTTACATTCCCTAACTGTGTATTGTACTTGTTGTTTATTTTGCAGTAGTTGTCCATATAATAATCAAGGAAGTCTGCCACGGATACAGTTGATGCTTCAAAATGCTGTCCGGAGTTGTTGTATTCATTTAATGCCTGAATGCCTTTCTCAAGCGCATCTTTTTTTGTTTTGCAGCCTGCTCGTTCAATTCGTTTTCTCTTTCCGTTAACTGGTGCACATTCAAAAGAATAGTACCACTTGTCGCCACGTTTCCTGACATGAATGTCTGCCATAAAATTGTATTGTATCGCATTGCTGCATCTGTAGTAATGAGTTACACTTTGACCGTCCGGTGTTGCTGCACTGGGCGGTTATTCTTTGCGGTGTCGCAATTGGATTGTATAAATGATAGCACAAGTTATCATATGATGTCTACCTCTGTCTTTTCATATCTGGAAAAATTGGCATAAAAAGGTTACAATTCACACCAACGCCAGTTTTCATCAGCTTATAAGTTATTGAGGTGTGAATTATAACAGATTTTGCA
>JAIECJ010000107.1 GCA_029068555.1 Lachnospiraceae bacterium | reverse complement strand
TTCATACACCTACTTTTCCACCCGTGACATCAACACGACACACTCAACATGCACCGTCCCAGGAAACTGGTCAACCGCTGCTACGCGTTCCATCTGATACCCGCCATCGAGCAGCGTCTCCAAATCTCGTGCAAGGCTTGTCGGCTTACAGCTTATATACACAATCTTGTCCACCTGATAATCAATAATTTTCCGAAGCGCCTTTGGATGAATCCCGTCGCGCGGCGGGTCGAGTACAATAAAGTCTGGCTTTTCCTCAATGTCATCAATCACCTTCAGCACATCACCCGCAATAAACAAACAATTATTCAGCCCGTTCAGTTCGGCGTTCTGCCGCGCCGCCTCGACAGCCTCCTCCACAATCTCCACGCCAATTACTTTCTTTGCAACAGGCGCTAAAAGCTGAGCGATAGTTCCTGTACCGCTGTACAAATCAAACACTACCTTATCGTTCCTGCCGTCGCTGGAAATATCGCCCAAAAATTCGCGAACCGTCTCATACAACACCTCCGCCCCTAGTGTATTCGTCTGAAAAAACGAGAACTGGGAAATTTTAAACCGAAGCCCCAGTAATTCCTCATAAAAATAATCCTGACCGTATAAAATAACAGTTTTATCACTTTGTACAACATCTGCCAGTGAATCATTCTCCGTGTGCAAAACACCTGTTATTCTTCCTTTTAACGGCAGCGCCCGCAGTTGTGCTACCAAAGGCTGCAAATCATATGTCTCCTGTGTAGTCGTCACAAGCGCAACCAGCATCTCACCTGTTTTCTGTGCCTTTCTGACAAGCAAGTGCCGTAAATACCCCTCATGGCGGATTCTATGAAAATAACTGATGTCTTTTTTCGAAAAATAGTTCAGCACGCAGACCAGCACCTTTCTATAGTCCTCGTCCACAATGCGGCACTCTTTCACAGACACAATATCGTAAAAGCTCCCTCGCTTATGCATACCTAATGCAAGCGGTCCATCTTTGTATTCATCTCCAAAGGAAAACTCCATCTTATTCCTATAATCAAACTGTACAGGACTCGCCTTTATGCCCTCAAATATCTCACTAATATATTGCTCTGTATTGGTCACACCCCCATTCAGTAACATCTGTTTTTCAAAGGCAGGCTTCAACAATCTTCTCACCTGACTCTCTTTTATCTCTAGCTGTCTCTCATATGGAACACTTTGATAATTGCAACCGCCACATGTTCCAAAGTGCGGACAGACATCCGCCAGCTCATAAGGCGCCGCTTCAATTACCTCCAATACCTTTCCCTCTGCCTTTCCCTTGCGCTTTTTATTTATCATAAATGATAGCCTTTGCCCCGGAAGTACATTTTTTACGACTACAGTCTCATCCTCACATAAAATGATTCCCTTATTTGGAAAATCAACACGCTCCACATATCCTTCGCAAATCTGCCCTTTTTTCATCCAATCCCCCATTTCTGCCTGATCATGATGGTTCAGGCATAAAAAATTTACAACTATTACTCTCTCGCCTGCACTTCACAGTGAAAACTTTACAAATCGCAATCGGGTTCGTCGGCATCTGCACCTATCAGGACATTCACCCAAGGTTCAAGACACGCCTGACATGCGCAAAAATGGAGTGCTGACTTTCAGCACTCCATTACTACACTACCTTGAATCGTACCTGTCAAATGCTATTTTACAGTTGTGTATTCATTCTCCTTTGCAGACTCCTGTTCCTCGTCTTCCTCATCATCAAAGAAATCATCCTCAAAGTCATCGTCAAACTCATCATCAAAATCATCCAGATAATCAGGTGTCATATAGCGGTATACTGCGTATGCAATAGCGGCTACTGCGGCAACTGCACCGACGATGGCAAGAGCCCAGAGCAGCGTGTTACACTTTTTCTCATTGTCCTTTTTAATCTCACTTTTTGCATAATACTTGCTCAGGATATCGTTGCCCACTAAATTTTTGTCCTGCAGGTAATCTACCAATTCATCCCACTTTTTCATTTCAAAAGCCCCTTTCGTCTCTTTAATATAAAATATAGCTTTCCGATAACAGGCGCTGTCTATTGCGCCGCATAAAGATATGTTATGCAGTTATAACATAATAGCTGCTCAAAGCAAAAAGAAACCAAAATATTCTTGCATTTCGCCACTGAACAGCCATGTTATATATATCATATCACTATTTCACTAATTTTACTACCTTTTTATTGCTAAAGTTATACTAAAATTTCCAAAATTAAGTAATAATCACTACAGCTTCTTCAACTTTGCAAATGCCGCATACATTATTTTATTGCCATATCCGTCAAAATTTACGGTTACTTTATAGTCTCTTGTGTCCTGTGCAATATTCAGGACGGTACCCACACCATACTTGATATGCTGCACTCTGTCTCCCTCCGCATAACCTGGTCCCCCCGCTGCCATAGCAGGCACGCCTTTCGTCAGTCCGTCCATAGATTTGGCAATGTATGGTTTATTCGCAGCTGGCGTTTCTTTTTTTCTAACGACAGCCTTTGGACGGGTAACCAGTATTTCAGACAAATCCTTTTTCACAGCAGGCTCTCTGTTATTTTGAGGCTTGTCAAACACTGTATCGCTCAGCTGCTCCCGCCTCTGCACTGGCTTTGCCACTGCTTTCTTATTATATTCGTCAAGATATGACGCCGCTTCCATCCAGTTATTTCCTCCGCTTTTTGCAGTATCTGTTTGGAACGGTTTTGTCTTAAATATATTTTTTTCATAGGACTCACTTCCATAAGCCTCCTCATCCCATCTTTTTACAGATGGCAGCTTATTGTCAAGGAGGCCGTCCGGAATCTCCTTCACGAAACGGCTCACAGCATTATATTGCGTTTCCCCCCTGATCATCCGTGCTTTTGCATACGTAATGGTCAAATCCTCCTTCGCACGGGTAATTCCCACATAGGCAAGACGCCGTTCTTCCTCAATATCCTCCGGATTATCCGAAGTGATCGTCATATAACTTGGAAAAATGCCATCCTCCAGCCCTGATAAATACACTTGGGAAAATTCAAGTCCTTTTGCACTGTGGAGCGTCATCAAAAGCACTTTGTTGTCATCCTTGTCGACCCCGTCTATGTCAGCCACAAGTGCAACCTCCTCGAGAAATGCAGAAAGCGTAGCATCCTCGCCGAGTTCCTCCCGCTCCATTTCAAAGCTTACCAGCTTGGTAATAAGCTCATCAATATTTTCAATTCTGTCATTCGCATCATCCTCATCAGAATCCTCAAGCACTCTTACATAACCAGTCGTATCTATAACATCTGTTATCAAATCTTCAAGGGAACCGGACTGCATTTTTGTGCGAAACATCCTGATCATCGTCACAAAATCCCTAAGCTTATCCGCCGCTTTCCCCTTTGCCATTGCTGGTATATCGTCCACCTGCTGCAATGCCTCGTAAAAGCTCAGCCCCATGTGATCTGCGTAATCCTGTACCTTTGTAATGCTCGATGCACCGATTCCTCGTCTTGGCACGTTGATAATACGTTTCACAGCCAGATCATCCTTGCCATTATCAATCGTTTTCAAATAGGCCAGAATATCCTTAATTTCTTTCCTCGCATAGAAATTTACACCACCTACTACATTATAGGGAATGTTAAGCGCAATAAAACTCTCCTCAAGAAGACGTGACTGTGCATTTGTTCTATAAAGCACTGCGCACTGGCTGTAATCACTCACCAGCTCCCGTTTCTTCCGTTTAATATCACCCGCTATGTATTCTGCTTCCTCATAAGCATTGTCAAAAGCCCTGAAATGGACGCGGTTTCCAGCTCCTTTGTCCGTCCATAGTACCTTATCCTTTCGAGCAGTATTATTCCGGATAACCGCATTTGCCGCGTCAAGGACATTCTGTGTGGAACGATAATTCTGTTCCAGCTTAATCACTGCTGCATCTGGGTAGACCTGCTCAAAATCGAGGATATTTCTGATATTTGCCCCTCTGAATTTATATATGGACTGGTCATCGTCTCCCACGACACAAAGATTACGGTTTTTCTCTGCCAGAAGCCGTATCAGCTCAAACTGTGCCGTATTGGTATCCTGGTACTCATCCACCATAATATACTGAAAACGGTTTTGATAGTTTTCAAGCACATCAGGACAGCTCTTGAAAAGCTCAACCGTCTTTACAATTAAATCATCAAAATCAAGGGCATTATTTTTCTTTAAAGTAAGCTGATACTCTGCATAAGCCGCTGATATTCTCTTTTTTACATAATCCCCCGTGGCAGACCTTTCGTACGCTGCCGTTGACATGAGATTGTCCTTTGCCGAGGATATTGCACCCAGAATCGTCCGCTCCTTCAATTGTTTTGTATCAATATCCAGCTTCTTGCACACATCCTTCATCACACTCTTAGAATCATCCGTGTCATAAATTGTAAAACTATGGTCATACCCGATTCTGTCAATATACCGCCTAAGAATCCTCACACAGGTTGCGTGGAAAGTAGACACCCATATGCTCTCCGATCCATATCCCACGATACTGTCAACCCTGTCGCGCATCTCCCCTGCCGCCTTATTCGTGAAGGTAATCGCCAGAATATTCCATGGGTTCACACCTTTATTTTCTATCAGGTATGCAATGCGCCTTGTGAGCACACTTGTCTTTCCGCTGCCCGCACCAGCAAGGATAAGCACAGGACCTTCTGTAGTAAACACCCCCTTTTTCTGCTGTTCATTCAATGTGTCATAAAGGCTCATGGTTTCATTCCTTTCATTACTTTTCATTTTAATCTTACAAAAAACCAACACTATGTTTCTCAAGTATATCAAAATTTTTTTGTTTTTAAAAGCTTTTCGCACCTTTTTTATTTCTTCACATATACTAAAAAAAAGTAAGCGGGTGATTACTGTGAAAAAAAGGAAGTCCTTATCCGCCTTTCTAATAACCGTTTTGATTCTTTCGTCAGTTCTCTGCGGCTGTGCGCGTGAAAAAAACAGTGCTGGCGGTCTTACAAAAGTTACTTTAAACGAGGTGGCACATTCTATTTTTTATGCACCAATGTATGTTGCCATTGAAGAAGGGTATTTTGCTGACGAAGGTATTGACCTTGAACTTGTAACCGGGTATGGTGCAGACAAAACCATGACCGCGCTGCTCACTGGCGAAGCAGACATCGGTTTTATGGGAAGTGAGGCATCTATCTATACATATCTTCAGGGCGCACAGGACTATGCTGTCAACTTTGCGCAATTGACCCAGCGTGCAGGAAACTTCCTTGTAAGCCGGACTCCAGTAGACAACTTTGACTGGAATATGCTGAAGGGAACTTATGTGCTCGGCGGGCGTAAGGGCGGCATGCCCCAGATGGTATTTGAATACATCCTCAAAATGAACCATATTGACCCGGAAACAGACCTCACAATTGATACGAGCATTGATTTCGGCTCCACTGCCGCAGCTTTTGCCGGCGCCAAGGAGGGCGATGCCGGCTATGCTGACTTCACTGTGGAATTTGAGCCCCATGCTACCTCTCTTGAATCCCAGCAGACCGGATATATTGTCGCGTCCCTCGGCGTTGATTCCGGATATGTGCCTTATACGGCATTTAGTGCCAGAAAAAGTTATATGGAAGAAAAACCTGATGTCCTACTCTCATTTACCAAGGCGCTTCAGAAAGGCATGAACTATGTTTCAAGCCATTCCGCCGAAGAAATAGCTACCGCGATCAAGCCACAGTTCCCCGAAACGGAGATCGAGACCATTACAACTATTGTAACACGTTACCAGACTCAGGACACCTGGAAAAAGGATCTTGTATTTACGGAAGACAGCTTTACCCTCCTGCAGAATATATTAATGGAGGCAGGCGAACTGGAAAACTACGTTCCATATGAGGATTTGGTAGACAACACCTTTTCCAGCCAGGTAAAATAACAAAATGAGGACAGAAGCTATATTTCTGTCCTCATTTTAATAAGCTGACTATGCATATAAAATATTTCCATTACACTATTTTATCCTACATAGAGGGTCATGCTCCTCTCTGTCCTGACACCCTGCATTCCGACACCACATATGGATACCTGATATATTCCTTCCTTATTCAAATCATACTTCCCTGATATATAGATCGTGTACTCACCCATATCACACACATCCCCTGTAAAATCTTTTAAACCAACAGCATTATAAATGTCATGCTGTGAAGCGCCTACCGGAAGACGCAGCACCTCATCCTCCAAGTCATTCAACAAATATATTGTTGGCCGAAACATATTCCATGGATTTTTACTGCTTATATCCGTGGGATCCCATTTTCTCATAGGATTTTCCTCTGCAAGCTTTACCTCAGAAGGTTTCCCCAAAGGTCCCGGATTTTCAGCATCATCATATACGACAACCTCCGTACCTTTCCCGCAATTGTCATAAATCCACTTTGCATCTGCACATGTCAGGCGCACACATCCAAGTGATGCAGCCTCGCCGAGCAGATTAAATTGTTCCCACTCCATATTTCCGGCATTCTTCGTGTAATATGGTATGGAATGAAACATAATTCCCTTGTAAAAGCGAACAGCATAATGTCCATAAGAGCCGTCCACCATCAAACGCCACTGGTAGTAATTGCTTGTCTGAAACGTTCCAAGCGGGGTCTCATGTCCTTCCCTGCCACAGGAACACACAAACGCCTTAACCGGTATGCTGAACTCCCCGTTCTCATCCTTTTCATATACTGTCACACAATTTGCGGCGCGGTTTACCATGATTTTATAAACTGGTTTTGTTTCTTTCGCGTTTACTTCAACGCCTGCCATCAGGCTAAGGCACATGCACACAGCCAGGCAAAATGCAGTCCATCTTTTCATGTAAAAAGCCCAAAGATATCTTTTCACGTATATTCCCCTCCTAATACGAAACTCCTATTTAAATAGTGTCAAAGAAAAGTTGTTTTTCGACAATTTCCAACAAGTTCCATCATACACTGTTTTCGTTGTTTTTGCAAGAAAAAACACCCATTACGGGTGTTTTCAAAAGCAACTATTCTAAAGCATGTTTGAAAAATCATTCCTGCCATCTGTATAACGACGCGTATATGTCATATTCACCACTTTGCGTGATATTTGCACCAAATTCAGTCAACAGAAAGCATTTTTCAAACACGCTCTAAACAAATGGTGTAAAACCAGAGCCGTTCAGCTGATCCCGAAGACGGTTCTGCAGTCCCATCATCCCTATCGTGTCATTTAAATAGGACGTATATCCTGCCTGTCTGTCATCATCCTTCTGTGAAACCATGCTTTCCTGAATGCTTAGCATCTCGGCAAAATCGCCGCTCGCTGTGCTTTTCGGCGCATCAAGCTCACCATACTCCTTTATGTACAGGTCTTTTTTCTCCTCGGAAGCTATGACAAGCGGCCTGCCTGACCGTCCACTATTCTGGCCAATCTTCTGTATGGCATTCATACTGTAAGGATTACCATGAATGGAAGAAATCCTATAGTTTCCAAAACCCGAAAGTCCCGCAACTGCTGATATACTCATAAAAAACCTCCTTTCTATGTTGACCCTATTATTATAAAGCTATTGTCAGATATTTTCAAGATAATATTTGAATTTTCAGACTTTTTGCTGCAGTTCGTGTTACTGTTCACACCTACACCAAAGTAGTGGGAATCATGCGCCAAAATGCTTGCCTTTTAGCATTTTGTGTGCAA
>JAIECJ010000106.1 GCA_029068555.1 Lachnospiraceae bacterium | reverse complement strand
GAATAAGATATGTAAAAATATTACAAAATATGATTAAAAACAACGGAAAACGACAAGAATTGTGTACGCAGGAAAAACTTTATGATAAAATAAATTTGTCAGATTAACAAAATGAGAGGAAGTGTACATTATGTACGGAAACCAGAATGGATTGGTATTTACCAATGACAATTGTATAGGCTGTAATAAATGCATATCAGTCTGTCCGGTCATTGTGGCGAACCGGGCAGTAAAGATGGAAAACGGGGAGCAGAGGATAGAAGTGGACGGAGACAAATGCATTGCGTGCGGCGCCTGCTTTGATGCCTGTGAACACCATGCAAGGGATTTTGTGGATGACACGGAGGACTTTTTTGCGGCACTTGCAAAGGGAGAAAAGATATCGGTTCTGTGGGCACCTGCGTTTGCGGCAAATTATCCGAATGAGTACAGGCAGATACTTGGTGGATTAAAGAAGCTGGGTGTAAACCGTATCATAAGCGTAAGCTTTGGAGCAGATATCACTACATGGGGTTATATCAGGTACATAACAGAACATCATTTTCAGGGCGGCATTTCACAGCCATGCCCTGCAATTGTCAATTATATAGAACACTATATTCCACAGCTGATACCGAAACTTGTTCCGGTTCAGAGTCCGCTGATGTGTGCAGCGATTTACGCAAGAAAATATCTGAAAATAACAGACAAGCTCGCTTTTATCAGTCCCTGTATAGCCAAGAAGGATGAGATCAGCGATCCAAGGAATAAGGGATATGTGAGTTACAATGTCACTTTTGACCATCTGGCTGGATACGCAAAAAAACACAATATAAAGGCGGAACCGGCGGCAGATGAGATAGAGTACGGATTAGGCTCTATATATCCTATGCCGGGCGGATTAAAAGAAAACGTTTACTGGTTTTGCGGTGAGGAAGTGTTTGTCCGCCAGATAGAAGGTGAAAAACATGCATACCATTTCCTTGAGGATTATAAGGAGAGGGTTCTGTCGGGCAGAAAGCTTCCGTTTATGGTTGATGCACTCAACTGTGCACAAGGATGTATTTATGGGACAGGTGTTGAGGAGGAAAAGACGAAAAACGACGATATTCTCTATGAGCTTCATGCGATAAAGAATGCAGCCAAATCAAGGCGGAAGGGCAGTGCGTGGGCGAAGAATGCATCTCCGGCGCAGCGGCTTAAAAATCTGAATAAGCAGTTTGCACATTTGAATATTAATGATTTTATAAGAGAATATACGGACAAATCGAAGGGAAACGAGATACAGAAACCAAGCCTGTCAGAACTCAATGATATTTTTGCGGATATGGACAAAAACACTGCATTGCAGCAGAAAATTGACTGCAGCGCCTGTGGGTACAGTACCTGTACGGATATGGCGACTGCAATTTATAATGGCTGCAACAATAAAGAAAGCTGTGTCCATTATATTAAAAATCTTGCAGAGCAGGAGAGGGCGCGTCTTCAGTCAGTCTCTGACGAAATAGAGGCAAAGAATGAGGAAATATTCAGGAAGAACGATACCATTGAGAAGATGGTGACAGAGGCAAACACTGAGTTTAATACCCTGAATCTGTCCATTAGTGAAATGATTGACGGAAATAATACCAATGCTGAAGAGAGCACCAACATCAGTATGGCGATGGTTGATGTGGTTGAGTTCTGCGATGACATGAAAAAATCATTTGATGAGATTAATGAGCTGTTAGAGCAGCTTGGCGGAAACAATGAGAATATCACGAAAGTGGCATCAAAGACAAACCTGCTGTCGCTAAATGCATCCATAGAGGCGGCGAGAGCCGGAGAGGTTGGAAAAGGTTTTGCGGTAGTGGCGCAGGAAATTAAGACGCTGAGTGATGTCAGCAAAAATGCTGCAGACGACAGCAACAAGAACAAGGATCACATTGTAGGAGCTATGACTAGGCTGCGAGAGAATGCAGATAACCTGATGAATGTAGTGGATAATGTAAATGAACGGATTACCAATCTGGCAGCAAGTACAGAAGAAATAGCGGCATCTGCCACGATGGTTGGGCAGGTCGCATCAGAACTCCATGACAAGTTCGACAAAATCAGCGCATTGTAAACGAAATACAGCAGGAATTTTGATGGTTGAAGTTGAGGGAAAAAAAGCGTATAATCAAAGCATCTGTCAAAAAGATATGATAATTAAAACAATGAAAGCGAGAGTATATCATGGACAAAAAAATACCTTACAAGATTTATCTGGAAGAAAGTGAGATGCCCAGGCAGTGGTACAATGTGAGGGCAGATATGAAGAACAAACCTGCACCGATACTAAATCCTGCAACGATGAAACCGATTACAGTTGAGGAATTGTCACCAATTTTCTGCGAGGAACTTGCCAAACAGGAGCTGGATGAAGTAACACCTTACTTTGACATCCCCCAGGAGATACGCGATTTCTATAAAATGTACCGGCCTTCGCCGCTGACGCGCGCGTACTGTCTGGAAAAGAAACTGGACACACCGGCGCATATATATTATAAGTTTGAGGGAAACAATACATCGGGAAGCCATAAGCTGAATTCGGCAATCGCACAGGCGTATTATGCTAAACAGCAGGGATTAAAAGGGGTCACGACAGAGACGGGCGCAGGTCAGTGGGGAACGGCGTTATCCATGGCATGCTCATATTTTGACTTGGACTGTCAGGTATACATGGTGAAAGTGTCTTATGAACAGAAACCTTTCCGGCGTGAGGTAATGAGAACTTATGGCGCGAAAGTCACACCATCCCCCTCAATGCTCACAAGTGTGGGGAGAAAGATTAATGAGGAGTTTCCTGGAACGTCAGGAAGCCTTGGATGTGCGATTTCAGAGGCGGTTGAGGCTGCGACGACACAGAAGGGATATCGTTATGTGTTGGGATCTGTGTTGTCACAGGTGCTTCTGCACCAGACTATTATTGGTCTTGAGACAAAGTCTGCACTTGATAAATACGGTATTAAGGCGGATATGATTATTGGCTGCGCAGGCGGCGGTTCGAATTTAGGCGGATTGATTTCTCCTTTTGCAGGCGAGATGATAAGGGGTGAGGCTGAATATGAGATTATAGCGGTGGAGCCGGCGTCATGTCCAAGTCTTACAAGGGGAATTTATGCATATGATTACTGCGATACCGGCAGGATTTGCCCGCTGGCTAAAATGTATACGTTGGGGAGCGGCTTTATACCGTCAGCGAATCATGCGGGAGGATTGCGCTATCACGGTATGAGTTCCATCGTGTCGCAGCTCTATGATGACGGCATTATCTCGGCGAGAAGTGTGGAGCAGACAGAGGTATTTAAGGCAGCCCAGACGTTTGCGAGGGTTGAAGGAATCCTTCCGGCGCCTGAGAGCAGTCATGCAATCAGGGTTGCAATAGATGAGGCGTTAAAGTGTAAGGAGACAGGTGAAGAGAAAAATATTGTGTTTGGTCTTACTGGAACGGGATATTTTGATATGGTGGCATACCAGAAGTTTAATGACGGTGAAATGACTGACTATGTTCCGACCGACGAAGAACTTGCCAAGAGCTTTGCATCACTGCCAAAAATAAATGTAATCGAGTAGGGAAGATTTTTCCTGCTCGCCGCGCGTTTCAGGCGCCGCCTCTGCGGTATGCTTACGCTGCCTGAGGCTGCGCATAAAAATCGAGCAGGGTATTTTCCCTGCTCGATTTAATGAAACAAAAAATAGCGAAGGGGGGATTCGAACCCTCGACACCGCGGGTATGAACCGCGTGCTCTAGCCAACTGAGCTACTTCGCCATAAAATAAAATGGGGCCTACAGGGCTCGAACCTGTGACCCTCTGCTTGTAAGGCAGATGCTCTCCCAGCTGAGCTAAGACCCCTTATTCAGTATATTTCTTTAACTGACTTCTATACTATACTAATTTTTGTGTGTTTTGTCAATACTTTTTATGAAAAAATTTGTAGAACAGGTCTTTTTTAAATTGGGGTTATATGGTATAGTTAACGGTAAATATTTTTGTCGTTAAACATAAAATTGTGTTAATACCAGAAAGGGGAAAAGATGAAATGAAAGTAATTGTACATGACCTTCGGCAAGAGTCATGGCAGGAGCTCGGGATGAGATTTCATGAGAAGGACATTGTTATTGGAGATGGCCTGGAGTGTGCAGACAGTGATATTGGAAAAGCGATAGGAAGCTGCCGTCAGCTCGTGCTGATCAGCCGTTGTGTATATGGGGGATTTAGCCCGTTTATACAGGAAGCGTTGGAAAGATGCAGAAATTATTTTGAACCTTCCCTGGAAGTGCGGCATGGACAGACACACTATGTTATAAAAAAGCAGAACAAGAATTTATTTGGCCTGGTCTGCTGTTTTTATGGCGATAATATTACGCCAAAGGAAGAACAGCTGGCAAGAATCCAGTCGGTGTCAGACGGGATATCATTACAGGCAAGAGGGGTGAAAATCGTATTTTATGATACACTGGATAAGCTAAGACAGATAGACAGCATAGTCGTGTAAGGAGTGGACGCAATGATATTATTTTTTGATGGAGATCGTACTCCGGCGTCGGATGAGGGCATATGGATTAAAAGTATAAGGGAGTATGCAGAAAAAGAGGAGCTTATATCCGTAAAAATTGAGGAGAACATGGACTGGAACCGTGTATGCAGATGCCTTGAAGACGCACATGCGATTGTTCTGGCGGCGGATGTCTACATGGATAGTGTGTCCTCAAGGGTGCTTGACTTCCTGGAAAAGATAGAGCAGGCAGTGATTGGCGGGGAAAGCATCGGTGCAAAATTTTATGCGATTCTGCACACTGATTTATATGAGGGGGAGCAGACTGGTATCGCGATGGCGGTTTTAAAAAATTTCTGCGAGCGTGCCAATATAACGTGGGGCAGAGGGCTTGGGATTGGCGGAAATAATTTGAAAGCGGCATTGAGGAGAAAAAGATTGTGGAAAAAATCCGACAAAGATGCAGCAGACTTCAGGCTGTGCTTTTTGCATGAGCAGGCACTGTTTATCAGGGAGAAAATACAAGGAACGGATGTTTATATAAAACCAAATGAAGTGTCAAGGGGATGGTATATTCGTCAAAATAATCGTCAGATTAAAAAAATTAATCGCGTAAAAGTCACAGAATATTAAAAAAAACGAGAAAATTTACATGAAAATATTGGTTCTTTCAACAATAAAAAACAGCTATTTTTACGGCATTTGAGCGGAATTTGGTATATTTTGGCAGATGGTGTATATTATGCGCAAAATGTGCGATAAGTAAGTGTTGCAAGATAAATTGACATTCTTATATAATTGACATTGCCAAATCATGATAGAATTTGTAGGGAAACGTAATTGGGAGTAATGTTTTGCAGATTCTTAAAACAGATTATGATTGGGAGACGTGACTGTTGGCATTTGGCAGTTAACAGAGTACTCTTGGGAATTGGGGTACATGACATTTGAATGGAGGAGAAAATATGGAACAGTTAAACGTAATGACACAGCAGGATAACGAGAAGATATTCAGGATTCTCAGCGACTTATTGACAAAGGATAAGGAATTCCAGATAATGATCACGGTTCCGGCAGGCTCTAAGCTTACGGGGAGTGACAGCAGTTTGATGGGAAAGCAGGCAGACAACAGAACGGAATTGAGTTCCGGAACAAACACACATGATCTTGAAAAAGATGTGACAGACATGATTCACGAGATTGGGGTGCCTGCTCATATTAAAGGGTATCAGTATCTGCGTGAAGCAATTATGATGTCGGTGGAGGATATAGATATGCTTAATTCTATCACCAAAATTTTATATCCGTCCATCGCAAAGAAGTACCAGACGACACCAAGCCGTGTCGAACGTGCCATAAGGCATGCAATAGAAGTGGCATGGAGCAGGGGGAAGATGGAGACGCTTGACTCACTTTTCGGTTATACGATTAATATCGGAAAAGGCAAGCCGACCAATTCCGAGTTCATAGCGCTGATAGCAGATAAAATCAGACTTCATTACAGAGCATAATCGGACAAATTCCTTTACATTCCTGCTTCGGTTGGTGTATAATTAATTAAGAGTCTGCAGCTGCCGGGCACTGAACAGATCATATATCGGACAGGTGCGGACAAATTTGATAACACTCGGATTAGTGAGGAAAGGGATTGGATAGTATGAAGAATATTTTATTTGTGGCTTCAGAAGGTGTACCATTTATTAAGACAGGAGGTCTCGCGGATGTTGTGGGATCACTTCCGAAGTACTATGACAAGAGGTATTTTGATGCGAGGGTGATTTTACCCAAATACATGTGTATGTCAGATAATATGAAATCGCTGATGCAGTACAGAACTCACTTTTACTTGGACTTTATGGGTCAGAGCGAGTATGTGGGCGTACTTGAGGCACAGTATGATGGTATCACTTATTACTTTATTGACAATGAGAAGATGTTTGGCGGTTTTAAACCGTATAGCGATGATCATGTCGGAGAAATTACAAAGTTTGTATTTTTTTCAAAGGCGGCGTTGTCAATCCTGCCTGTTGTTGGATTCCATCCTGATATCGTGCACTGTCATGACTGGCAGGCAGCTATCATTCCGGTTTATTTGAAGGAGAGATTTGCCCAGGGTGAATTTTACAGGGGCATAAAGACAATTATGACTATCCACAACCTGAAGTTTCAGGGAATTTATGACATCAAGACTGTTCAGAATATTACAGGTCTTGATGGTTCATTCTTTTCACCTGACAAGCTTGGCTACTTCAAGGACGGAAATCTCCTGAAGGGCGGGCTTACCTATGCAGATGCGATTACGACAGTGAGTGCAACTTATGCAGAGGAAATAAAAACGGACTTTTACGGTGAGAAGCTCAATGGTCTGCTCGCGGCGAGAACGCATGACCTCCGGGGAATCGTAAACGGCATAGATTATGATGAGTATAATCCTGACACAGACCAGTATATTTTACATCACTACAATGCTTCAAACTTTAGAAAAGAAAAAATCAAAAATAAGAGGGAGCTGCAGAAACAGCTTGGACTGGAAGAAAGTGACAGAAAAATGTTAATCGGCATTGTGTCAAGGCTTACAGACCAGAAAGGTATGGATCTCGTTGCATATATCATGGATGAGATGTGCAGCAAAGATGATATACAGCTTGTTGTTCTTGGAACGGGTGAGGAGCGCTATGAAAATATGTTCCGTCATTTTGACTGGAAATATCATGGCAAGGTTTCTGCAAATATTTACTACTCAGAGGAATTGTCCCACAGAATATATGCTGCATGTGACGCGTTTCTGATGCCTTCGCTGTTTGAGCCATGCGGACTGAGCCAGTTGATGTCACTGCGTTACGGCACAGTTCCCATCGTGCGTGAGACAGGAGGACTTAAGGACACAGTGGAGCCGTATAATGAATACGAGAACAAGGGTACAGGATTTAGCTTTACAAACTATAATGCACATGAGATGCTCAATACAATCCGGTATGCAGAACAAGTATATTATGATAGAAAGCGCGAGTGGAACAAGATTGTGGACAGAGCCATGAATGTTGACTATTCATGGAGAGTATCAGCGCTGAAATATCAGGAGATGTATGACTGGATGATCGGATAAGCGAGAAACATATAGGCAGGACAAAATAATGGCATTTGACGGAGTGACAATCGCGGGGATTGTCGGTGAACTAAAGGATAAATTGACTGGAAACAGGATATACAAGATAGCTCAGCCTGAGAAGGATGAGCTACTCTTGACTATAAAGGGAAGCTGCGGGCAGGTGAGGGTACTGATGTCGGCGGACGCTTCCCTTCCGCTGCTGTATCTGACGGAAAAGAATAAGACAAGTCCGATGACGGCACCTAATTTCTGTATGCTTCTGCGAAAGCATCTGCAGAATGCGCGCATTGTGTCGATTACACAGCCAGGACTGGAACGCATTGTGCGCTTTGAGCTGGAACATCTGAATGAGCTGGGGGACTTATGCAGAAAATACCTGATTATAGAGCTGATGGGAAAACACAGCAATATCATATTCTGTGACGATCAAAATGTGATTATCGACAGCATCAAACATGTTTCAGGCATGGTGAGTTCTGTCAGGGAGGTTTTGCCGGGACGTGTGTATTTTATACCAAAGACGCAGGATAAGGCAGAACTGCTGGAATGTTCACAGGATGAGATGGCGGCAGTTTTGAAATCCAAGAATATGCCAGTGTATAAAGCTGTGTATACAGGATTTAACGGAATATCGCCATGTATAGCGCATGAGCTATGTTACAGGGCGGGAGTGGATTCTGATCAGTCGTCGGCGGAACTCGGAACAGATGCTCTTGACAGAATGACCACAGCACTCTGGGAGCTTTCGGAAGATATAAAAAACAGAAATTTCTGCTTCAATGTCGTATATGAAAATAAACAGCCGGCTGAGTACGCAGCCGTGAGATTAAGCTCGTATGCGAAAGATGACGCGAGAGGTTTCGAGCATGTTTCGGAGCTTTTGGAGTTTTACTATGCAGAAAAGAATACCATTACGCGCATTCGGCAGCGGTCCGTGGATTTGCGCAAGATTGTGCAGACCGCGCTTGAGCGGAATGTCAAAAAGTATGATCTCCAGATAAAGCAGCTTGAGGACACAAAGAAGAAGGAAAAATACAAGGTATATGGCGAATTGCTGAATGCATATGGCTATGGGGTGGAGACTGGCGCAAAATCAATGGAGGCGCTGAATTACTATGATAACCAGATGATAACGATTCCGTTGGATCCGATGCTTTCGACAGGTGAGAATGCAAAGAAATATTTCGACAAATATCAGAAGCTGAAACGTACCTGTGAGGCATTGACAACACTTACAAAAGAGACAAAAGAGGAGATCGAACATCTGGAGTCCATCAGTACGGCGCTTGACATCGCACTGCGAGAAGAGGATCTGGTACAGATTAAAGAGGAGCTGATAGAAAGCGGATATATCAGACGCAAAGGCGGTGCGAAGCGGGAGAAGATAACCAGCAGACCGTTTCACTATATCAGCAGTGATGGTTATCATATCTATGTTGGCAAGAATAATTATCAGAATGAAGATATTACGTTCCGGTTTGCGACAGGAAATGACTGGTGGTTTCACACAAAAGGAATCCCTGGTTCACATGTAATCGTGAAAACAAATGGGGATGAGCTTCCGGACAGGGTTTTTGAGGAGGCTGGAAAGCTTGCGGCACACTATTCCCAGGCAAGAGGGCAGGAAAAGGTGGAAATTGACTACACACAGAAAAAAAATGTCAAGAAGCCAAACGGCTCCAAGCCAGGATTCGTTGTGTATTATACCAATTACTCGCTTGTTATTGACTCGGATATATCAGGTATTATGTTGGTTGAGGATGACAAAATAAAATAATTGAATAGAGATGAGAGAGCCATCGAATGATATTCGGTGGTTCTTTTTATGCGCAGCCCCATGTAGAGGAAGTATGCCGCAGAAGCGGCGCATGGGGCGCGCGGCGAGTAGGAATGATAAATCTTCTTTACTCGATTGCACATGGGCGTCCAAATGAAATATGTCAGCAAGCTGACGGACGCCCGGCGCGCGAGTAGTTGAGAGGGACATTCCCCTACTCAATTGTATGGTATATTACTGAAAATTATTAAATTATTATAAAAATATATTAATTTTTAATTAAAACCGGAACTATAGTTCCGGAATGTGGCAAAACCGGAACTATAGCTCCATTTACAAAAGAGCCTACATCATTGTATATTGGTAATGTTCAAAGGAAAGTAATGGATTTGGTGCATGAAAACTGGTGCACTTTCGAAAGAGAAGGAGAGTTACGATGAGAAGCACATTTACCAAAATAACTGCACTTATATTGTCAGCGGCGCTTATGTTTAGCGCAAATGATGTAATTAGTTTTGCAAAGGGCGGGCAGAATTTGAGAGATGCTGTAGTGGTGGAGAAAAATGACGAGGGAAATCAGAGTGGATCCGTCACAGGAAGACCGATAGAGGAGCCGGCGACAGCGGATATGTCGGACGAGGGAACTGGGGCAGGTGAGTCAGCAGGCTCATCGGATATTGGCTCATCAGAAGAAGATACAACAGTTTTAGGTACAACAGAACCAGATATGTCAGAACCAGACACAACACAAGAAAGTACAACAGAACCAGATACGTCAGAACCAGACACAACACAAGAAAGTACAACAGAACCAGATACGTCAGAACCAGACACAACAGAAGAAGCTACTTCAGATCCGGAAGATCCAGATGAGGTGGGCAGTGCAAAAATTGCAAATATAAAGCTTGTTGAAACTGATGATAAAAATGTAATTTTGCAAAAGGATAGCAATGGCAAATATTATACAAAACGAAATAGATTAACGGCCGAGCTTGATATAGTGAATAATACAGAAAGCCAAATTATTTTGGAAGTAGATGGTAGAGCGTTTGAAGGTTATGATGGTAAAAGTGAAAAATGTGAGTATCCTATAGAATTATCAGTACAAAGGGAGAAAAAAATTGATTTTGAATTGAAAATTGATGGTGAGGTGGTCGCTACAGAAAGTGTAACGATTATTTATGATGCAACAAAACCTAAGATAGGGGTTAAACATTTTGCCATGGATGAAAAGCGAGAGCTGCTTATAGAACATGATGATGATGAAAGGAATCTCAATAGACTTTATACTAATGAGGAAGAAATCGTCGTTAAATTTGAAGCGACTGATAACGAATCAGAAGCTTTAAAAGTGCAGGTTATGATTGACGACAAAGTAGTGGATTCAATGGAGATAGAGGCAGGCGGGAAAGAATACATATATCATTTATGTGATATTAAGCAGAATCCGGTAATAAAGTATACTGTCACGGATAAAGCAGGGAACTTTGAAGTGTCTGATTCGTATAAAGTATTTTATGACAAAAAAGAACCTGAGTGGGTGACAGAAGGAAATCCTGAGTGGGTGACAGAGGGAAAGAATATAATATTGAACGATAATAAAACGATTTCCGTCAGGGCTAAGGATACGGATACCGGAATAAAAAGAGTTTACATTGAGGGAAGAGAGACTGCTTTTACAAATAAAGGCGAAAATGATGTGTACACATATGCTCTAAATGATGATGATATTCAATTAGTTAAAAACAGTAAAAAAGATATAATGAACTGCGTAATTTGTGTGGAGGATAAAGCAGGAAATAGAATAGAAAGAGCATTTGATTTGTTTTTTGACTTTACAGCTCCGGAAATTCGTATAATGGTTTGTCAAGGCGACAAAGAAGAAGAGTTAGATAATATAGGGGATGAAACAAATAAGAAATATTATACTAAATCTAACTGTACACTAAAAATAGAAGTTGAGGATAAAAAAAATAGCGGGTATGAATCGGGAGCAAAATCTTTTGTGGTTCAAAATATTATAGAAAATGAATCAGTAGAAATTAATTGTGAACAAAATGACAATAAATATAATATACCATTTCGTTTTGAAGCTGATCAAAATGTAAAAGAAACAAAAAAAATATACCAAGTCACTGTAAGTGACAATAGGGGAAATGAAGATTCCTGCAATGTTGCTATAATATATGATATCCAAGAACCGCAGATTACTGTAGACGCTCTTAAGGAATCGAAAGGGGTTCGATACTATAATAGTGCGCAAGTGCCAATTAAAATAACGGAGGGAAATTTTGAATCAGATGGTTTTGAATTAGATATTGTTGATAAGGATAGCAACCAAAAATATCGCCCGGAAGTAGACTGGGGATCAGAAGGTGAGCGGACGAATATATGCACAGTTACGCTTGCGGATGGTGGTGTGTATGGTCTGACTGCAAAATGCAGGGATAAACTGGGAAATGAAGCAGAATTTAAGATTGATAAGCTGGTTATTGATGAGACTAAACCACAAGTAGAAATAACATATGGACCGGATGAAGAAAAGGAAAAAACACATTACAATAAGCCAGCAAAGATTGAAGTGACAGATAAAAATTTTGACGATACCTGCTTCTGGAGTATTACAGAATCTGGGAAAGAGAAAAAGTATAAAGGCATCAACTGGGAAATAGGTGAAAATACAGATACGCATTTCTGTACAGTTAATTACGAAGATGAGGGTGTATATGAATTTGAATTTATCTGTAGGGACAAGGCGGGTAACGAAACTGCATCAACGAGTGACCAGATTGTCATTGACCATACAGCGCCACAAATAACAGTCTCTTTTGACGAAAAGAAACCGATTAATGGGAATGTTTACAAGGAGGCGAGAGTAGCAACTATTACAATAAAGGAACAAAATTTTGATAAAAAGAACATTGAAATTGAGTGGATTGATTCAAATCAAACAGGGACGCTTCCTAAATTAAGTAATTGGGAACCAAATGGGACTGACTATACTGCGACTATTTCTTTTGTGGACGATGGAAAATATGGATTTAGAATAAAATGTACTGATAAGGCAGGAAATATAGGAGAGTCCCAGGAGATTGAAGAATTTATTGTTGACAGAAAGGCGCCTGTTATTAAGTTTGAGTATGATTTCAACCAGCAGTCTGATACCAAATATTATACTGAAGCCAAGAATGTAAAGGTTACAGTGGAAGATGATAATTTTGATGAAGAGTCTGGTATACAGATTATCACCGAAGCTGGTACTGTGGAACCAAAAAAAAGCAAGGTCTCTCAAAGTGGTAACGTATATACATATACAGTTTCCATGGAAGAGGATGGTAAGTACTTATTTAAAGTTTCAGCTAAGGATAAAGCAGGCAATGAAACGGTTCAAGATTGTGTTAATGATATCACAATTGATAAAACGCGGCCTAAAATTGAAGTATCTTTTAGCGGTTCAGGTGCGAAAAATGGAAAGTATTATAATGGGGCAAGAACCGCAACGATCAAGATAACTGAGAAGAACTTCAAGAATGAAGGTGTTACATTTGAACCTGTTGGGGGAACGGCTCCGCTTCCGGCAATAAATAGCTGGAGTAATGGTGGAGGGGATATACACACAGCGGAAGTTATATTTGATAAAGACGGGGTTTATAGTTTCATAATAAAATGTACGGATGCCGCGGGAAATTCTGAGGAATCGCCATATGAGAGTGGAGAATTTGTAATTGACCTGACAGAGCCAACGGTAGAGATAGAATATGACAAAGATTCTCCAGTGAACGGAAAATACTACAATACATCTAGGACAGCAAAGATTATTGTAACGGATGAGAATTTTGACGAGAAGAGTGCGATGAAATTTGACATCACGTCCGATTCAGATAAACCAAAAATCGGCAAGTGGACAAAATCGAAATCAGATGCTTCAGGTAGCAGCCAGTATACATGTGATGTGATTTTTGAAATAGATGGGGAGTACAGCTTCAAGTTTTCATGCGAGGATCTGGCAGGCAATAAGTCAAATGTCGGGAATGGCGGCAGTTTTGTGATAGACACGACAAAACCGGAGATTTCGGTAACATACGACAATAACAATGTGAAGAACGGAAAGTACTACAATAACTCGCGGACAGCAACCATCACGATTAAGGATAAGGCTTTTGCGGACAATCTTGTCAGCGTGGAATCGCTGAATCCGTCAGGAGGGAATGGACTTCCGTCGATTAGCGGATGGACGGCTTCTGGTGATACGCACACTGCAAAAATCAGTTTCATGGAGGACGGAAGCTACGGCTTCCGGGTAAAATGTACTGATTTGGCGGACAACGCGGCAAAGGACTATCTTGGCGAGGTCTTTATCATAGACCGGTCAGCGCCGGAAATCGTGTTTGGCGGGGTGCGCAAGAACTCTGCCAACAATGGAGTGGCAGCCCCGACATTGAAATGCACAGATGCATATTTGGACGAGGCAGGTACGCAGATTATCCTTACAGGCACCAATCATGGGCAGCTGGCAGGGATTGCACAGAAAAGTGCGATAAAGGATGGAATCCAGTTGGTTTATCCGGACTTTGAGCACACACAGGACATGGATGACTTCTATACATTGACGGTCAAGGCAGTGGATTTGGCTGGAAACGAGACGGAGGACGAGCTGAATTTTTCCATAAACAGATTTGGCTCAACTTACAGGATTAGCGCAGACACACAGAAGCTTATGAGCGGTTATTACATTGGAAAAGCGCCGACGATCACTGTCACGGAAATCAACATAGACGAGCTGGAGTACGGTGAGGTGACGATAAGCAAAGACGGGCAGACTGTCACGCTGAAACAGGGAAGCGACTATGCAGTGGCGAAGGAGGGCGAAGAAGAAAACTGGAAATCTTACACGTATAGTATAAAACCAGGTAATTTTGCAAAAGACGGTGTCTATTCGGTGGGCTTTTACTCGAAGGACAAAGCGTCGAATACTTCCGATAACCGCATCAAGGGCAAGGAAATCGAGTTTGCCCTTGATACGACAGCTCCGAGTATTGTGGCGGACGGTATCGAATCCGGCATGACATACAATGAAAAGAGCAGGGAAGTAACTGTGGATGTAAAGGATAATATGTTCCTCACAAGACTCACTGTGACAGACAATGATGAGATGCTGGTTGATATGTCTGAGAAGGAACTGGCAGAAAATGGCGGCATCGTGACGTTTACCCTTGATGAAGCGGACGGGCTGAGGGACGTTGTCATAACTGCCATGGATAAGGTAAATAATGTGCAGAAACTGGAATTTCTCGATGTACTGATTACATCAAAGAAAGAAGTTATCACGACGATAGAAAACGAAAAAGCGATAGCGGACACGGGGGATAACATCGTGAAGCCGGTTGCTGGGGCGGGAATTGTCCTGCCATCCTATGATGAGGATGACAGCCTGCTGTACATGGTGATTGAAGTAATGTCGGCAGCAGTGCTGATAACGGCAGTTGTCACGTTTTACAGGAAAAAAAGAAAGATAAGGAAGTAACCGGAAAAAGGGAAGATGCTGTCAGCATGCATCTTCCTTTTTTAGGGAATTAGGCTTTTTGGAATGCTGGACAGGAGGATTGTGATGGAACAGACTGGGCTGGAACGGACTGATGCCATGAAGACATATTTGCAGGAAATATCAGAAGGCATGACATTCGATAAATTTGTAGAAAGGCGCCTCGAGACAATATGGACGGAATTTGCGAAGGCGGTGGAAGCGCCGGTTAAGAAACTGGCAGGGCAGAAAATAGATGGGGCGGTTGTGATATCTTATCTGCGAAGCAGCATTGTGACAGGCAGCCATGTATTTTATATCGCGTATTACAATGGGGAGCCTTTTGTGGAAGAGGAGCCGGAGAGCATATATCTTGATCTGCATCAAATATTTGAAGTCGCCGAAGCGGACTGTATGGAAATCAACCGCATTCTGGGGAGGAAATTTGTGCGGGTTCTGGATTCGGAGAAGGAGGAGATACGCAGATGGTATCTGTATCTGGTTTATGAGCGTCTGGGAACTTTTACACAGCTGCAGGTAGAAGAAAACCATGCAGCAGGCGGCATCCCCGTTTTGTATGGCGGATACATGGAAAAGCTGCATCAGATAGGGGATGCTGGCGTCAACAACAGAAAGGGAGGTAACAGTTGTGAAACAGCGTAGTGGCAGAAATACATCAGGCTGTCACGAAGTGGTTTTGCATGGCTTGAT
>JAIECJ010000105.1 GCA_029068555.1 Lachnospiraceae bacterium | reverse complement strand
ATCGGGGCATCTGCCCTTGCAAATATCCAGACCTATTATAATGCCGATGAAAGGCTTCCCTATATCGAAGCAACTGACGCCGGTCTGGCAGAAGCCTATCACGATATGATAGACAGCGGGGAATGTACTTCCGTCCTGTACGGCATTGACGGTCTGATACTGGATACATTTGCACAGGAGGGTCGGATACTGGGCGGTGTCTTTGATAAGGAAAAATTCTTATCCGGGGGCTATGTGGTTATGGAAGCCGCTACCGGCGCAGAGGACGGCGAAAAAGAAACACAGCCGACCTATTCTGTCAGTGATATAGTAGAGCTGAACGGACAGCAATATGAGGTTATGGCGATTGTAGCCGATATACATACCATTACCGAGGGAGTAAACAGTGATGTGGCGGATTTCCTGTCTTTCTATCTCCCGGCAGATACTTTCCGGGCCATGTACCCGGACAATACCCTGCGAAAAATTTTCTTTGATGTAGCCGGGGAATACCAGCCGCAGGCGGAAGAAATGCTGATCGACTACCGAAGCAATGCAGACAAAAGCTTGAATTTCACCTCAAAATCCACGTTGATTGAACATTATCAGGAGCAGACACGGGCAAATACCGTGATGGGTTTTGCTATCAGCCTTATCATTGCTTTTGTCGGTATTTTGAATTTCATCAACTCTATGGTAACGGCGATTGTGTCCCGCCAAAAAGAGTTTGCCATGATACAGAGTATCGGCATGACAAAGCGGCAGCTTCGCAGGATGTTGGTTGATGAGGGATTGTATTATGCCGGAAGTACCCTGCTGATTTCCTACATTCTGGGAGCCTTATCCGTGTCCGTTGGCGTCCGTATGATGGTATCCGGCGACTGGACAGCAACTTTCCATTTTACGCTCCTGCCGCTGGTAATCTGTACGCCGATCCTGATTGTTTTTGCAATCCTGATTCCATACCTTTGCTTTAAGAATCTGGAAAAGCAGAGCATCGTGGAGCGGCTACGGGCTACGGACTAATCATTCTTTCATGCAGCCACGGCACTTTCCGCTGGCTGCATGATTTGTAAAAGGGGCGTAAAATTCATTCCGCTTCCGATATAGTCAAATAGCGGCAGACCCCATCACAAAACGGGAACTGTACCAGCTTATGCAAGAGCAGTTAAGTCTTATGGATATGGACAAGACCTTATGCTTTGAAAATATTAACCAGCGGCGTGATGTTTGGATTTCTTGCCGCAACTGATGTTCAGCAGCCACCGCTACGCCTGCGTTTGCGAAACAGCACCCTTAGAAAAATATTCAGCTGCTATGAAGTAAATCGCAGGCATAGAAGGCAAAAGTTAACAGTCCCTTATTTCAGCATTTCCGACTGATTCACAATCGCGGTATTATATAAAAACAAAATATCCGCATCCGCAAAATCCACGTATTCCCCAATCAGTGCCGAGTTGATATAGCGCAAATCAATTAATGTAATTTCTCTGTACGTCCCAAGCAGAAGCGGTGCCAGACTGCTTGTGTAGGAATCCCTGAAAACAACCAGTCTTTTATCCGTCGCTGCCTTAGGGCTCCTTATCACCTGTAATGACGACGCACCGCCTGTATATATATCATATTTATCCACACTCATCATATCCTCAAGCTTGTCCGTGCGGTATACCGGCATTAACACCGCAGCAGTCTCATCCGGCAGAACCACTTTTCCATTATGAAAGTTCTCCTCAAGGCTCCACACAGACGCCGATTCCGTCACTTCATTTGTGAGATATACAATCGTGTCAGGCTCCATGGGCAGCGCCGCCTGCCCATAATAAACACCATAAAAATCCTTCACTTCATTTGCCTGATAATCAGCTTCCTGCATTCCGGAAGCATCCTCTATGTCAAATGCCCCCAGTATCGTATCCGCTGTATGGAAAAGACGCTCCTGCCTCCAATGAGTGTCTGTATGATAATAGTCATCAATCGACAAACATGAAAGAATATCAATATAACGCGCATTTCCTGCCCTTTCCATCTCCTCCGTCAAAAGCGTTACCATACGCCCATAATCCATCGAGGGAAATCCGTTTTCGCGTGCAAGAAAATAATTCTTGTCCGGCACCACCGCATAACAAAACATCTGATTCGGAAAGTACTTTTCCCGCAGTCCTGCCATTTTTTCCGCAAGACGCTTCACGGATGTCTCCTTCAGCTCATAATCCAGTTTTGACGCATGCGCGCCAGCAGTATAAATGTCATTATTTTCCTTCTGCAATAATACATCATAGGCAAAGTGCGCCTTGACGCGGCGAAATGCGTTCCGAAACGGAAAATGGTCAAGCAGGTATTTTTCAATATTATCCATAAAAGATTTGTCCAGTACACTGTCCAGCGTCAGCTCCGGTTTTTCCGCAAGGCGTCTCCGCTCTGCCTCCGACACGGTTTCTTTTGGACATATGACTATCAGCAGTGTCAGACCAACGAGCCAAAAAAGAAAGACATAAATTGTAATGCGTTGTTTCCACCTGTCATTTTTCATCTGATTGTCACCTCCGGTAGTAAATGGCTATAGGGAACTGTTACTACTACATTTTTCAAACACGCCCTAAAACCGAAAATATAAAAACGGATTGAACGACCCATCTATCAGATACGCTGTGCACAAAAACAAAAGCCCGACTGTCAGCAGTCCCCGCACTACATGGATCGCGGCTTCCCCTGTTTTACACGTCTTAAACCGTTCCTGTATTCTTGTCCAAAACCACATGGGCAGCGGCGTTGATCCCACAATTCCGGCAATCAGTATCACAATCCTGTTTCTCAGCAGATACGCCCACACCAACCGCTCCGTTTCCCCTGTGTCGACAGCAATGTATCCCCCGCTGGAAAACAGCGCCTGTATATCTGAGACAGCGCCTGACAGACTTTCATTGTGAAATATCAAAAAGCTCACCAACACAATAATGACAAGATAGGCATGTCGAAAAAAGTACGTCAGGAATACAGGAAGCCGCGATATCCCGCCGCACAAGCGCACAACTGCCTTCTCAAATACCAAAAGCACGGCAAACAACAGTCCCCAAGTAATAAAATTCCACCCTGCCCCATGCCAGAGCCCCGTAAACAGCCAGACCACAAGGATATTCCATATCCATCTGGACATGCTGACCCTGTTTCCGCCCATAGGGATATATACATAGTCCCGAAACCAGGCGCCAAGCGTGATATGCCATCTTCTCCAGAACTCGCTGACACTTCTGGCAATAAACGGGTAACGGAAATTCTCTGGAAAGGAGAAGCCCAAAATACTTCCCAGTCCAATCGCCATGTCAGAATAACCTGAAAAGTCAAAATAAATCTGAAGCGACACTGCGATCGCATATGCCCACGATAGCGCCAGATTTCTCTGTCCCAGAGCCGCGACCTCCGCCACAAACTCACCGAGCACATTGGCAACCAACACCTTCTTGCCCAGACCAACCGCGAACCGCACAGCCCCCCGCTCAAAATTTACATGCATGTCCGAAAAACCAGTTCCCTTTATCAGTGTCTGGTCAATATCACTGTACCTGACAATCGGTCCGGCAACCAGCTGTGGAAAGAGTGTGACATATGCTGCATAAGTAATAAAGTTTCTCTGCCGCTTCACTTTTCGATAGTGCACATCAGCACAATAACTTACAATCTGAAACGTATAAAAGGATATTCCTATCGGAAGCGGAATCTCCTTCGTCTCCAACCGAAGCACTGTCTGCGCAAAAAAATGAAAATACTTAAAGTAAAATAACGCCGCAAACGGCAAAAAAACAGACAGAACATAAAATATTCTGCCCGTCCGCTTCTGCCGGAAACTGTCCATCAGCCATACAAGGACATACGATATCACTATCTGCGCAAGCATCAGAAAGACATATACCGGCTCGCCCCATGCATAAAATAATATGGACACCGCAAAAAGGACAAGATTTCTGCCTCTCTGCGGCACAAAAAAGTAAAGAAGGATAACCAGCGGCAGAAAAAAATATAAAAAGGTAATACTGGAAAAAAGCATGGCAGCCTCTCCTATTATAATTTATATGGGATTTGTCTTCTCAACCGTATCTGAGGTTTTCATTCCCCTTGCCTGCGCAGCTGCTATTGCCTTATCCATGACCGTATCGACTGTATCCTGATGTCCCATTACAAAGAATATGTCATTGCCAAACAGCGCCGCGCTCTGTTTTTCCGCAGTGACGCAGATCCACTTTGCAGGGTTAATTTTTTCCATAAGCTGCTGCCTGATACTTTCTGCATCCGCTTCATCTGTTGTTCTGATGTACACAGCGCTGTATGCTGTCGAGGTCATCATGGATTCAGACAGATACACACCGACTATTCCGTTAATGTCCGTAAGCCCTGTGTGATATTCCATCATATCCTTGTCGTTGATGTCAAGCTCTGTCGTCATGACCTCCATAGGGAGCAGATCCTCTGCTACTCCCCCATATACCTCGTCGATAAATGCCGCTACCTCATCGACGCTTTCCAAATGCACCATTCCGGCGGTATCCGGCGCTGCTTCTGTCGATACCTCATCCGAATTTCTGTCCGCGCTGTTGCCGCATCCTGTCAGCATCGCCATAGAAAGCGCCAGTGTCACAGCCATCATTCCTATCTTGTTTCCAATCGTTCCTTTTTTCATAAAACATTTCATAACAGGTAATCCTCCTTTTCCCATGTGAAACAGTGCGTATGCACCATTCCTATTATTTCCCTGATTTCTGATAAGTATTCATACAACATCTTTCATTTCACAATGCTGTAAGTCAGTTCCTCCGTGTTTTCCTCTTGTACTGTCAATTCGTAAATATTTCCCACCTCAAATCCTTCTTCTTCGTCTTCTGCCATTGATACCGTTATCTTGATTTCAGTGCCCTCCCGAAGCGCCGGATTTTCGGATTCTGCCACGCTCGCCCTATATACAATCCCGCTGTCTGTCCGCACATCCACACCCACGATTTTGACCTTTGCCCAAAATACGTCCGGCACCACTTCCGCGGCATTTTCTGCCATACCACTTTTATCATAAGCCGCCTCTGCGGTTATCACTGCATCCTCCGCAATACTGTCTACACTGTAACCGGCGCCGCTGTCGGCATCATCACGCGCAGCAGCCTGATTTTCCACCATGAAATGTTCTTCTGCCTCATAACCGTCTACATTGTTTGCTGCATATTCAGGAGCCGCCGTATCACTTCGGCTTCCTTCCATTTCTTTCATCCCGCCCATATGTGCTTTCATCACTGGAATAATCAATCCGACGCACACACATGCCGCCGCCACAGTTGCCCAGACTTTTATGGGAAAAATGTTCTTATTGCATGTTTTGCAAACACTGCCGTCCTTATCGTCCAGCCCTGCCTCGATGCGTGCCCACAAGTCCGGCACCTCGCAGCTTACAAGTGCCCTGTACTCCTTTTCCAAATCCTTACTCATAACCACATCTCCTTAATTTCTTAATCGCATTCTGATACCGCCAGGTTATCGTTCCAAGTGGGATTTTCAATATATCCGCTATTTCCTGAAAAGTCATGTCCCCCATAATTTTGAGGTTCACCACCTCCCGCTCACTGGGCCTTAGCGTTTCCAGCGCCTGCCTGAGGCTCACATCCGCTATCACCTCCTGCTCGATGCATTCGTCCGAAACGCTCTCTGAAGCCGAATCCGAAAAATCTTCTGTCGGAACCTCTCGTCTCATTTTTCTGAGTAAGTCTATCGCCATGTTCCTTGCAATTGTCGCCATCCACGCCTTATGCCCGTTTCCCCCGCGATATGTATCTGCAAGCCTCCACAGTTTTATAAAAAACTCGCTGGTCACATCCTCTGCATCCTCGCGGTTCGACACAACCTGAAACACGACGGAGTATATATATCCTATATATGCCTCGTAAATTTCATGCAGCGCATTTTTGTCGCCGGATTTCATGCGCTCCATGCATTCACCAAACTTTTTCTCCTCCACATTCTCTCCTCTCTGGTAAAACGCTGTTAATCTCCTATAATCAATATACGTTTTTCCAACTGTTTTTTATGGTTTGTTTTATCCGTTTATACAATGAAAGGAGCCTTTTGTCAAAAGCCCCTTCCCTATGTCACTTTGTTATCAATGTCGGTTCCGCAAATACCTCGCAGTAGCGCTCCGCCCTCTCCCAGATTACGACGTCAGGGTTATATCTGTCATACATACTGTATTTAAAATCCCTTGCGTCCTCCCAGTAAACTTCCTTATAATATCCCTTGCAGATCTGTGACAGGAATCCGCCGAAAGAATCCCCGACATACAGAAGTACTTGATCGTGATACTGTGCCTTGTCCGCAGAATCCTGCTCAAACACATACACTTTGTCAATTTTATACTTTTCATTTAGTCCTGCCATCATAGCAAGGTCGCCCGAATAATTTTCATTGTCCACCCTGAACGCCACAGAGTCAATCTCGGCATGCGTTCCATAAACTGTCCGGAAGAACTCCTGCATATTTACAAACGCGCCAATCTGATTGCTGTGGGAATCTGTATTGTAATAGAGCTGTGCTTTGTCTTTGTTCGCCATCAGCGCATCCTTGGGATAGACAAACACAAGATCCGTATTCTCCTGCAGATAACCGGCAAGCTGTTCACCACGCGAAACCTCGTTCACCCTCGCTATCGTGTCCGGCATATTTTCGGCATAGATAATCTCCTTGTTAGGAATGCACATGGTATAAAATTCAATTCCCTTTTCCGCCAGATGATCCCGCGTCGCTGTGAGATTTGCTGCGATTGCATCCATCTCCTCCTTCGTGAAATGATTGATTCCCATATAATCCCATATCGGATGTCCGTCCAGCTCCGTCTTATAGAAAAACATGTTATTTTTTCCCATAAGCGTCTGTGTCGACTCGATATAGGTTCCGCCAGTGAGCAATGCGGTAAGCTCCGTGTTGAATGCAATCAGCTTTGTCCGTCCAAATAAACCGTCCGTAAAATTGTTGACACTTTTCTGAAGTGCTGCAAATCCCGTCTCCTTTGCCGCCTCTCCCTTTTTTTCGCCTGATTGGGATGCCCCATCATTTATCATGGTTCCGTTCTTCTCCAAGACTGCCTTCTCTTCCTCCGTCAACCCTTCCTGCTGCCTGTCCGGCAAAATGTTTCTTACCACAGTCACCAGGGGAATTGTCAGAATAAAGATGAGAAATGCTATTGTTATCCATTTGTCCCTGCTTTTCATTTTAATCTCCCATATTTTGGAGCTGACCAGAAATAACACATGACAGTGACCTGTCAAAGATATTTCCAAAACAGTTCCTTACTCCTAAAAGTTAAAGTATATAAACGGATTGTACGCATTGTTACAGATAAACGATACACTGACTACAAGGCATACGACCACGCCCGCTGCATACACGGCCTGCCAAACCCTGCTCTCCTGAAGCCTTCTGTCAATCCATGGCATAATGGGCGCGCACCCAATGATTGCAAATACAAAGTATATCCAGTTCTGCGCGATATATGCCCAGACCGCCTTGTCAATGATTCCCTTGGCTCCGATGCCAAACATTGCCTTAATGTACAGGAATGCATTTCCCATGCCAGTAGAACGGAAAATGACCCAGCCGATGATGACAAGCACCATGGTATAGATATGTCCCCACCAGTGTTCTTTCTTTCCAATCCCGGTCAGCTTTTCAAATGTAAGTATCACAAAATACATCAGTCCCCAGGCTATAAACGTCCAGTTCGCTCCATGCCACATTCCTGTGAGCAGCCACACGACAAAGATATTAAAAATGAGTCTTGGCTTGGATACCCTGCTGCCGCCAAGCGGGAAATACACATAGTCACGAAACCATGTCTGCATGGAAATATGCCATCTGCGCCAAAATTCCGATACCGTTTTAGAAATATATGGATAATTGAAATTCTCCTCAAAATGAAAACCAAACATCTGCCCCAGCCCGATTGCCATATCCGAGTACCCGGAAAAGTCAAAGAATATCTGGAGCGTATACGCAATCGCACCGAGCCATGCCATGCCGGCTGATGCCTGAAATTCCCCGTTGATAATCAGTCCGAATGCATTGTCCGCAATGACTGCCATATTGTTTGCAACCAGCACCTTCTTGCCAAGTCCGATGCAGAATCTTGTAACACCTGCGGTAAAGTCCTGCAAATTCTCCACCCGGTACACTATCTGTTCAGCAATCGTCTCGTACCGGACAATCGGTCCTGCTATCAACTGAGGAAACAGTGCAATGTAAAGCCCTACCTGAAGCGGATTCTTCTGAACCTTTCCGCGCTGCCGATACACATCAATAACATAGGACATCGCCTGGAACGTGTAAAAGGATATTCCAATAGGCAGCGGCACGATGGGCACTGGGATATTGGTATGCAGAAAACGGTTAATCTGCAGCACTGTAAACTCACTGTATTTAAACCACCCCAGTGTGCCAATATTTGCCAGCACCATCAGCGCCAGTATCAGCCGCACTACAGCCTTTTTGTTCCGAAACCTGTCCACCAGAAGACCAAATAACCAGTTTGCAAGAATCGTCCCTATCATTAAAAAAACATAAACCGGCTCGCCCCATGCATAAAAAAGCAGGCTTGCAAGCAGCAGAAATATATTTTTCAATGTCTTTGTTTTCCTCAGTAGTGCATAGTACACCACAAGCACAACTGGAAAAAACACAAACAAGAAAACTTCACTTGGGAAAAGCATGTGACAGTTCCTCCTAAACTTCTTTTCTTAAACCAATGACACTTTATCAGACTTCGACGCTTCCCTCAAACACCATAACAGCCGGTCCTGTCATATAGACAAGATTCTCCTCCCTGTCCCACTCGCACAGGATTTCTCCGCCGAGAACCTTTACATTTACTTTCGTATCAGTCAGCCTGTTCAGAACACAGGCAACCGTCGTGGCGCAGCATCCGGTTCCACAGGCAAGTGTCTCTCCTGTTCCCCGCTCCCACACACGCATCTGCACCGTATTTTTGTCAATGATTTTCACAAACTCCGTATTCGTCCTCTCAGGAAACCGTTCATGGGTCTCAAAATATGGTCCAATCTTCTCGATATCAAGCTTTCCCATGTCATCTATGTCATCTACAAACACGACCGCATGCGGGTTGCCCATTGATACGCAGGTCATTTTATATATCTGTCCGTTTACCATGATTTCCTCGTCAACCACCTGCTCACTATCCGAGAGGACAGGCACATCGGATGCCCTTAATATTGGGGCGCCCATATTGACCCGCACAGTTGACACCCCGCCGTCCTTACCAAGCGTCAGGTCAAGGTACTTCACTCTGCCAAAGCTCTCTATGGTGATGGATGTCTTGTCCGTCAAGCCGTAATCATATACATATTTCGCCACGCAGCGGATGCCGTTGCCGCACATCTGTGCCCGCGTTCCGTCTGCATTGTACATCTCCATCTCAAACGCGGCCTTTTTACCCGGATTAATAAAAATCACGCCATCCCCACCGATGCCGAAATGCCTGTCGCTCAGCCTTCTCACAAGCTCCGGCTTATTGTCCGCATCAATATGCTGTGAAAAACCATTCACATAGATATAGTCATTGCCGCACCCATGCATTTTTGTAAATTTCAATTTCATCTTATGATAACCCCTCCTACTGGCAGGCGAAGCTCCGCCCGTTCTTTTCAGCTCTCATTCGATGCCCAACTCCAGTCGAGCACCTCCGTATCACCTTCTGTGCTGTCCTCGCTTATCTGCACCGATATCAGCTGCAAATCCTCAATCGCCCTGATTCCATGCTTCTGACCTCTCCTGACAGAAACAGTATCACCGCGTGAAAGCTTCATCAGACACCCGTCCACGACAAGCTCGCCCTGCCCGTTAACCACTGTGATAACCTCATCCTTGAACCGGTGCACATGGTAGTCCTGTGCACATCCCGCATTGATGGTTACATGCTTTGTGAGCGATTTTGTGCCGTCAGCATACTGGCTGTAATCATATACCTTGTATTCACCCCAACGCCGCTCCTCATACATCGGGCGTTTGTCTATATTTTCCACATATGGCTTGATATAGGAGCTTTTATGCTTGTCCGACACGAGTATTCCGTCCTGTCCTGCCGCTATGACAAGGTTCTGCGCGCCAAGTGCCACGACAGGAATAGACAGTTCATTAATCACATGCGTGTTCACACAGTCCTCACCCATAATGACGTCACCAATACTTTCTTCTTTCATTTCCTCCGACAGCGTATTCCATGTCCCGATGTCCTTCCATGAACCATCATAAGGAATAACCGCAAGTGAGTCCGCTTTCTCGACCACCTCATAATCAAAGCTGTCCTTTTTCAACTGCGCATAATGATCCACAACAGATGAAAAATCCCTGTCCTTCACATATTTATCCGCAATGCGCATCAGGTACTTTAGCTTGAATGCAAAGACACCCGCATTCCAGAGCGCCCCCTGCTCTATCAGTTTTCGGGCAGAAGCTTCGTCTGGCTTTTCCTTAAAACCAGTCACCGCTCCTGCCTCCCCCTGCAAAATATATCCATATTTTTCGGAAGGATAAGAAGGCGTAATACCCATCAGCACTATATCCGCATCCCCCTGCTGAACCCGCTCATCCATCCTTTTGAATGTCTCAAAATACGCCACATCCACATATGGATCCACGGGAAGCACAATTACCGTCTCCTCCGGATTCATTTTCTTTCTGGATTCCAGATACGACGCCGCAAGCACAATAGCCGGAAACGTATTTCTGCGCTCTGGCTCCACCACGACATCCACATCATTCTGGAGCTGTCCTCTGATGGACTCCACCTGCGCTGCCGAAGTTGCGACCACAATGTCCGCATCAATGCCAGCATGGACAATCTGCCGATACACGCGCTGAACCATAGATTCATGGTTTCCGTCTTCATCGCACAGCAATTTCAAAAACTGCTTGGATCTGACATCATTGGAAAGTGGCCACAGACGTTTGCCCGAGCCTCCCGATAACAAAACTATATTCATACCCTATCCTCCATAATTACCTTCCATCTTCTATTTCATTGCCAAAAGCATCTGCGCCGTCTCCACCATACTGACACTATTATCCATGCTGTGTTTTTGTATATAGCGGTGCGCCTCCTCCTCGGTCAAGTTATTTCGCTCCATCAACAGACACTTTGCACTTTGTATGATGGAAGCCTCCTCCTCATTGCGGACTCTGGGTTTTTCCCTGCGCTTTTTTTTGCGCCTGACCATTCCCTGCACCAGCATGCCGACTGTGCTGATTAGTTCATGTACCTTGAGCGGCATGGCAAGTCCGATAATTCCGCTGCCTGCCACATCTGTCAGCACTCTCTGGGAAGCCATAACCACCATCTCAAATCCATCAGGCAGATTATCCCTAAGTTCCATGCAGACCATGTCTGTAAGCTTGTATCCAGATATGACAATACCGTCGCGAAATTCATCGGCATGACCCAATGCCTGTGCACCGGACGTGCATACCGCAGTCACGCTGATTCCGCTTTTTACCAAAATATTTTTTATGTTTTTGGCATCCTCAATCCTGGCAAAGACCACTATAATATTTGTCAACGGTACACCTCCAAATCTCTTCTAAACACCCTCTGCATTTTTACTGCACTACCCGAAAGAGACGTGGGTGTTTCTGTGTACTCAAATCTTATACAAATAGGACTCAATCTCCCAGTTTGTCACCTGTGAATCATATTCCTTCCACGCTGCGAGCTTTGAAGCATAATACTGTTCAAACACACGTTCCCCAAGCAACTCCCGCAGGAGCGGATCTTTCCTCATCTCACTACACGCCTCAAAAAGGTCAGTCGGAAGTTTCCCTATACCACGCCGGGCAGCTTCCTCCTCTGCAATGGCATTGATGTTATCCCTTACCTCGGCCTCTGGCTCTATCTGATTTTTGATGCCGTCAAGACCAGCCATCAGGCATGCCGCAATGGCAAGATAGGGATTCGCGGACGGATCGGGACTTCGCAGCTCTATCCGCGTGTGCTCGCCGCGTATATTCGGGACACGAATCAACGTGTTTGTCCCCAGCGTGCTCCACGCAATATACACAGGCGCTTCAAAGCCGGGCCGAAGTCTTTTATAGGAGTTTACCAGCGGATTTGTAACTGCACAGATTCCTTTCACATGCTTCATAAGACCACCCATAAAATAATATGCTTCCCTGCTTAAGCCATTCTTATCAGACGGGTCGTCAAAAATATTTTTCCCATCCTTGCGCAGTGACATATTGATATGCATGCCGGAACCACAAAATTCCATCCGAGGCTTCGGCATAAAGGTTCCGTGAAGCCCGTGATGCTTTGCCACCGTCTTCACAGCAAGCTTAAATGTCATAATATTGTCCGCCGTCCGAAGCGCCTCATCATACCGGAAGTCAACCTCATGCTGTGACGGCGCCTTCTCATGGTGCGATGCCTCCACCTCAAACCCCATATCCTCAAGTGTCAGCACAATATCACGCCTTGCATTCTCACCGTTATCGAGCGGCCCCATATCGAAAAAACCAGCCTGCTCATTGGTGTTTGTTGTCGGGCGTCCGTTCTCGTCCGCATTAAACAGGAAAAATTCACACTCCGGACCGACTTCAAATGTATAGCCCATATCCGCCGCCGTCCGAAGGGCTTTCTTGAGGATATAGCGGCAGTCACTCTCAAACGGTGTGCGATCCGCACGGTACACATCGCAAATGAAGCGTGCCACCTTACCCTGCTGCGGTCTCCACGGAAAAATTGTAAACGTGTCCATATCCGGATATAAAAACATATCTGCGTTATCTGTGGGAAGCATTCCCTTGACAAGGGAACAGTCAAACATACAATCGTTATTAAGTGCCTTCTCAAGCTGGCTTGACGTGATTGCTACATTTTTAAAGTTTCCCTCAATATCTGTAAACTGCATACGGATAAACTCTACATCCTCATCCTCCACCATCTCAATGATGTCCTGCTTTGTGTATTTCGCCATAACCTGCACCGTTCCTTTCCCTCTGAAAATTGCTGTTTCATCGTTCCAATATATAATTACCTAAAAATTTCTTTTTGCCAGTCAAAAGCATAATCCTGGCATGTTCCTCATACCTTTATAAAAAGAATAAAAATGGAGTCGGTTACATGAGCTCTAACACCAAAATCGTTGTACTTCGCTCAAAGGAATTAGTCTATGCACTTGTGCTTCTGGTTGTAAGTGTACTTATAATAATGGTCGCAGTTTCACTTTTCATTCCTTCGGGAGACAGCGCTCCTGTACAGGGCGCAGATGAAAAGTCATCGGAAGCCTCGCCGGAAGTCTCATCGGAAGTTTCGTCCGAAGTCTCCCAGGGCGTGTCAGCAGAAACCGCTGTTGATGTAAATGCCGGCGCCGGCGCGATATTCACAACAGACACCTATGTTCCCGGTATCTACTCAAGCACCCTTCAGCTCGGAAGCTCCACTGTGGAATTGCAGATTACCGTCGACAAAAACCACATCAATTCGATAAACATGACAAATATTGACGAATCCATTACCACCCTGTATCCGCTGATGCGTCCCACACTATCCGAATTGTCTGCTGTCATCCTTGCCGATCAGAGTATCGACAACATCCGTTACAATGATGAAAACCGATACACCTCTATGCTCCTAATGCAGGCAATCAGCCAGACCTTAGACAAAGCGATTGTGTCCGAGAACGAAGACAAACCAGAATCAGGCACCATATACTAAATACCAAAAGCATCTTGGCACTTGTATGGAGTACGCAGCGAAGTGCGTACTCCTGTTTCCTATTTTGTCCTTATCTCGTACTCTGCTTTAACATCCGCCGGAGATCTTCCATCTCAAAATTATATACTTTATCGCAAAACTGGCATCTTACCTCAACTGGTCTGGCCTCGTCGATCATATCCTGTATGTCCTTTTTGCCGATACTAATGATTGCCCGCTCGACACGTTCACGGCTACAGTCACAGTAGTACTTCGCAGAAATGGTATCATTGATTTCAAGCCCAAGGTCACCCAGCAAAAGCGCAAGAAGCTGTTCCGGAGAATTGCCGTCATCCAGTATTTTCGTGACACTGTCCATCGTCTTGAGCTTTTCTTCCAGGGCAGCGATCGTCTCATCATCGGCAAACGGCATCAGCTGGATGATAAAACCACCTGCCCGCTTTACCGTGTTATCCTTTTCCATCAGTACGCCAAGTCCCACTGCCGACGGAACCTGCTCGGATGTCGCAAAATAATACGTGAGATCCTCCGCAATTTCACCTGTCTGCAGCTGTGTCTGTCCGACATAAGGTTCTTTTAACCCCATATCCTTTATCACACTCAGTATTCCATTTCCTACAGCCCCGCCAACGTCAAGTTTTCCGATTGTATTTGGAGGCAGCATTACCTGCGGCTCCAGCGCCGTCCCCCTTACGTTTGCCTTTGCGTCGGCTGTCACGGCAAGACCACGCACTGGTCCGTCACAGTGTATCTGTAGTGTGAGTACATCTTTGTCTCCCTTAAGCATGCTGCCCATCATAGCTCCCGCCGTGAGCAGCCTCCCCAGCGCTGCCGTAATCACGGGACTCAAATTGTGTATCGCCCTTGCCTGCTCCACAAGCGCCCTTGATGTCACCGCAAAGGCACGTATCTGTGCATTCGCCGCTGTCGCTCTTACAATATAATCTTCCATACTAACCTCCATGTCAGGCTCAATTCTCAATACATTTCATTTTTTCCTGCGCCACACAGTAGATGCGTTCGCTCTGCGCTGTCACAGCGTCCAGCGTGTCCGCGTCATATGCCCTGCAGAAATTCAATCCAGAACGCTCTATCAGACACTTCATTTCTTCCAGCGTATATCCTCTCTGGATATGAACCTCGTCAAAGCGGGAAAACAACTCCTTTCCGGCGGCCGATGCATCTGAATCCCGCACAAATACTGTCAGATCATACTCATTCAGTCCGCTCTCCGCATCAAAAAAGTTTTCCCAGATAAAACTACAGTCCTCCCTGCTCTCCGCAATCACGTCATCTCCGATAACCGTCTCATATTTGTATCTTGTATTAAAATCAAAGATAAAAATTCCTCCAGGATCGAGATAATTGTTGACCAGCCGGAAACAGGCATCCAGATCATCGTCCTTCAAAAGATAATTTAGACTGTCACACACACTCACAACAGCCCGCACCGTCCCATAAAGTTCAAAGCTGCGCATATCCTGATTCAGGTAAAGAATATCACAGCCCGACTGCTCTTTCTTTTCGCAGGCAATATTGAGCATTTCGTCTGAGCAGTCCAGGCCAATCATGTCGTAACCCTTCGCCGCAAGAAGCTCTGTCAGGCTTCCTGTACCACATCCAAGCTCCAGAACCAGTCCGTCACAAATACCGTATTTCTCAAGTTCATGCGTGATATTCTCACACCACTGCCCATAAGGTGTCTCATCCATCAACTGGTCATACACCCCCGCAAAACCAGTATACGTTTCCATTCAAAACCTCCGTAAATATATGCCAGATGCCATGATATAAAATTGAAAATGCAAAAACACCGTCCTTTGCATTTTCAAAACGTTTCATTATGCCCCAAGCTTTAATGAAATAAAGAATCCCACGACAAGCAGCACAACACCTGTAACAATTTCTATCACACCCACTGTTCCGGCCTCCATCATGATCAGTATCGCAAACGGAGAAGCCACAATCAGACCGATAATCGCCCAGTATGTCACCAGCGGAAACTTCTTTAACATAAATTCAATCATTTTTGCCACTGCCACTACACCGACAACCACTCCGATGCCAAATGGAACCAGCACCACAAATGTATCAAGCACTGCCGGAATGTCAAAATCCTTCAGCGCATTGATAAATGCATTAATCGTGTCAATAATCGTATTGTAATATCCCAGTATCATCATAATCATGGATCCGCTCACTCCCGGAATCACCATCGTTGCCGCCGCAATGATGCCGACGCCAAACAGCTTTATGACATTGACAACACTAAAGGAAATGTCTGCACTCGAGCCGCCGCCCTCCCCTATAAGCGCAAATCCTACCACGGTCACAAAAAGCAGGGCAAATGCGATAATCTGCGCTAGCCTGATACTGTTTCCCTTTACCTTCCCATAAATCACAGGAATGCCGCCAAGAATCAGGCCAATAAAAAACAAATTCGTCTGCAAGGGAAATCTCGGAAATAAAAACTCAGAAAAAATCTTTGCAAAAATAGCGATAGACAGAAGCATTCCGATTGCAATCGGTACCAGCAGCGCAATCGCCTCCTTCATGCGCCTGATAAAATGCGTCAACACCAGAATCAGCTTGTCATAGATGCCCATGGAAACCATCATGGTTCCTCCGCTCACTCCCGGAATCACGTTTGCGATACCGATTACCATACCCCTTAAAATGTTCAATACTGTCTCTTTCATAATCTAACTCTGTTAACCCTTTCTTTTATTTACATAATGTTCAAGAAACGCAAGCACTTTATCCATCTCACTATCTGTTCCAATGGAGATACGCATATAGTCGGAAATACGCGGTTTGTCCCAAAATCTGACATAAATATTTTCCGCCTTGAGCGCCTCAAAAATTTCCCGCGCCGGAATCGTCCTGTGCGATGCAAATATAAAATTCGTCTTTGAATCCGTACAGACAAATCCAAGCTTTGCCAGTTCTCCTTTAACGCGTTCCCTAGTCGTCACAACTTTTGCCACCGTGTCCTGAAAATACGTTTCATCTGCGACCGCTGCAGTGCCCGCTGCAATGGACACAGCACTCATGGTATAAGAGTTAAACGAGAATTTTACATCCTTCAGACACCCAATCATCTTCTCATTTCCCATCGCATAGCCGATGCGCATACCTGCCATGGAACGCGATTTGGAAAAAGTCTGCACGACAAGAAGGTTATCATATTTTTCTATCAAAGGCACGCAGCTCCCGCCGCCGAAATCCACATATGCCTCGTCGATGATTACCACCGAATCCGGATTTGCCCGGATTATCTCCTCAAGCTCTGATACCTGTGCCGCCACACCGGTCGGCGCATTGGGGTTTGCTATGACAATCCCGCCGTTTTCCCTGAAATAATCTTCTTTCCTAATGCAGAAATTGTCATCCAGCGGCTGACACTGGTACGGAATCCTGTACAAATCAGCCCAAACATCATAAAACGAATACGTAATATCCGGAAACAGAACTGGTTTTTTTGAATTGAAAAATGTTAGAAAAGCCATCGCAAGCACATCATCCGACCCCACGCCGACAAAAACCTGCTTGTCAGAAAGCCCATGGTGTCCTGCAAGCGCCTTAACAAGCAAGGACACATCCAGATCCGGATATTTGCGCAAAATATCGCAGTCAAAATCATGAATCGCCGTCCCGACTCCCGGCGCGGGAGGATACGGACACTCATTTGTGTTCAGCTTTATCACATTTTGATCCTTGGGCTGTTCTCCTGCCACATAAGGCACCACTTTCCGCACATTGTCTTCCCAGTTCATAGTATTCTCCTTTTCAAAAATTCTTATTTTATCATCATAACAAAATTTGGAAGTTTATGCAATGTCTGTTGACTCCAAAAGAATTTCATTCTACTATTAAAATATAGTATATTTTTCCATCAGAATGAAATCCTTATACTAGAGTGGAGGTTCAATATGTATCATCTCAAAATTTTTATGGAAAGTTTTTTGTCGCTTTTTGCCATAATGCGCCTTGCCGGTATGTCAACAAAAAGCCCTGTTTCAATCATTGCATTTTTGATTATTCTGTATATCTTTGTGCAGCTTCACAGTGATAAGGTCGAAAGCCATGTCGCTCCCGGCGACATGACTCTTGCCACAATTTTAAGTGCCCTTTTTACTGTTTTTACCCTGTCGGCGCGTTATCCTGCCATTCTTGGCAGCATGACCAGCATCCTTTTCTGTGCGGGCATTCTCCTGCTCACAGGACTCGGACTTTTCATTTCGTACTATTATCTGGTTATATGGTTTTTGCAGCGTGCATCTTTGTTGAACATTACCGGAAACGGTTACTCCTACGCGTGGATTCCCTGGCTGACTGCCTTTATATGCCTGATATGCTGGCTGCCTTACTATTTATATGAATATCCGGGTGTCATGACGCCTGACAGCATCAACCAGTATGCACAGATTATCGGGGCTTATGATCTGAGTAATCATCATTCTGTTATCCACACCGCACTAATTGGCATGTTTTACAACATCGGTATCTCTGTCACAGGTAACGCGCACACAGGGCTTGCGCTGTATACCGCCGCGCAGATGTTCTTTATGGCGCTTATCGCCGGATATGTTGTCCGCACCCTGCAAAAAGCGGACGCCGCCACACCTGTACTAATCATCACAATATGCTTCTATGCACTGCTTCCATACAACGGTGCATACGCAGTCACTATCTGGAAAGATATCCCGTTTGCCGGCTGCATGACACTGTTTGCCGCCGCGCTGATGCGGTTTCTGCTGCGTGGAAGCTTTGCGTCCTCCACCGACAGCGTTCCGAAGTTAAAGGTCAGCGAATATTTTACGCTCATACTTCCGTATGTGTTATCCGGTGTGCTCCTGTGCCTTTTCCGGACAAACGGGTGGTACGCATTTGCAGTGTCTGTCCCTTTTATTGTGATGACATACCGCAAATGGTTTAAAGTAATGCTTCCAGTGCATATTGCCATCATACTGCTAGTGCTTTTCGTCAAGTACCCTGTCATGCATGTATACGAAATTCCGCAGGCGGATTATGTCGAGTCGCTCTCCGTCCCTGTCCAGCAGATTGCACGGGTCATCGTTAACGGCGACCCCCTTTCGGAGAAAGAAACTGCCTTTGTCGGACAAATTATGGATTTGGAACAGGTCTCCGGCGCATACCAGCCGAATGTATCGGACAATATAAAGAACCTGATTCGAAAGACTGGAAAGGAGTACCTTGAATCCCATAAAAAAGAGTTTTTGAAAATGTGGCTTTCCATCGGTATCCGGCATCCAAAAGCCTACTTGGACGCATATATCGCCCAGACAAACGGCTACTGGTACCCCGATGTGAGCTATGAAGTCGGGCTTGCCGACGGCATTTATCCAAACGAGTTCGGCCTAGTGTGGCAGCCACTCATCAGGGGAAATGCCATCGCAAAAATAAAGGAAATCATCTTCAAGCTTCCTGAAATGATTCCCTTGTATGGATTGCTGTGGAGCATGGGATTTATTTTGTGGCTGATACTGCTGATTGCTGCGCTCTCCCTGCGCATGGGCAGACCTGCAAACGCACTGATTTGCCTGCCCTTTATACTGCTGATTGCCACCTTGTGTATCGCCACGCCTGTCGCCACCGAGTTCCGGTATGCGTATGCCGCATTCTATGCCCTGCCACTGCTCACCCTGTCGCCCTTTGTACATGGCAGGCAGGTTTAGAGCGTGTTTGAAAAATCATTCCTGCCACCTGCATAACGACGCGTACGCGCCGTATTCACCACTTTGCGTGATATTTGCGCCAAATTCAGTCAACATAAGGCATTGCCCTTTATGCCTTTGACCCCTATGTCTCCTTCATTTGGCACAAATCTCCCATAAACTGTGACGCACATCTGGCAGAAAGCATTTTTCAAACACGTCTAGTAAATAACCGCCACGTTTTCAATTCTGCTGCCATTGACATCGAAGGCGACGATATTTTCACTGGTTCTGTGATGTGCCATGTAATATCTGCCTTCGATTTCTGTTATATAGTATGGTGTTCCTTGCGACAAACCAAATTGTCCGTAAATATCCTCATATTCACCGCTGGAAAGTTTTTCCAGACTATCCGTTCTGATTATTGTGGCATACTCCTGGTTCTCCAGGTTGTCAGTCGAAACAGTTATATAATAGAAATCATCAATTTTCGTGAGCTGAACCATCCCCGCTATCCCATCTGCCACAGGATATTCCTGAGTGATATCAAATCCGTCTCCTGCATCATTTATCACAGCCTTTACAATCTTTTGGTTATTGTGACCAGACACAAAATAGATTCCATCCTCCAGCACGGTAAAAGACCTTACATATACGCCATACAGTTCGCCAATCTTTAAAACCTTGTCCACATAAAGCGGATATATACCATTGGCATCTGCCTGTTCTGTCCTTTTTATCAGGTACATTTCTCCCGTGATGGAACTCCACGCCATAAAAACATGATTTATTTCATCATACTGGACATAATGGGGACGCATTCCTATATTCTCCAGCTTCTGTGTATGCACATACCCGTCATCTTTTTTTTGAAATGCCATCAGGCGGTTGTTTTCTGTGTCATCAACAAGAATCAGCGTTCCATCCGAAGCAATTGTATGGGCATAATGGACTTCGTTTGTCAGCACACTCCACTCTGTTAACGGATCCGTGATATTATCATGATAAATAATCTGGTCATGATAGCAGTCTGCTATAAAATATGTGTCATCTATTTTTGTGATATATGTAGCCACATTCAATGTGTCATATGTATTTTTTTGTTCACAGACAACAGGTTCTGATACCATACCCTCATAAGAAATACGTTCCTGCGTTTCGGTTTCCGGCAGAACCTTTGCGGCATCCAAATCCTGTTTCTCCCCGCATGCAGTAAGCATAGCTGCCATAACCAGCATCATTCCTGTCAGATATATCTTCCTCTTTCCAATCGTCATTTATTTTATTCCTTTACCATTCCTTACATCTATTCGCGCCCGTCCTGAATCAACCCGTACAGCCGCACGGTCTATTTCCGAACAATTCCGATTATAACACTACTTTCATATCCGATACAACCTCACAAATATTTACTGTGCGCTTTCTTTCTCAATGTCCAAAAAACGTGCATTTGCAATATCATTAAGCTATTTTGCACATAAAGCATTCGTATTTATTATAACTTTTGACATTATTTGTGAATAAATTGTGAATGCATCGTAAATATAAAGTAAATATAAAATGAATAAACTTTTTAAATTTCTATTGACCTTTGCAAAAATTTATGTATAATAATGAACTTGTAAGGCACAACAGGAATGACAAAGCAAAATTATCGTTCCTGAAATCTAGTTTCGCACTACATAGTGCAGCGCAGATGCGCAAATGGAGGAGAAAAATTATGAAGAAAAGAATTTTAGCTACAGTTATGGCACTTACATTAGGTTCTGCAATGCTTACAGCATGTGGTTCAAAGGATGACGTTTCTACAGTTGAGCCGGTTGAGGCATCTTCCGTTGTTGAGGAGTCTTCTAACGTCGAGACTACTATTGTTGAGGAGAGTACAGACGCAGCTGATACTGAGGCTGCTACTGACGAGACTGCTACAGATGCAGCTACTGACGAAGCTGATACGGAAGCCGCTACAGATACTGCTGATACTGAGGCTGCTACAGATACTGCTGATACTGAGGCTGCTACTGACGAAGCTGATACTGAGACAGCTACTACTGAAGCAGCTAACTAATCCATATTTGGATATGAAAAAAGTGATTGCCTAAATAGTTTTCACTGATACGATTTTCAATAAAGCGAAAAAATCCCGCTGAACATCAGCGGGATTTTTTTGCACAAAATATATAAAATTTTTATTAATTATCAGGAATCTGCCTCCCCTCATGATCCATATGGTATTTATCCCTGTAAATCAACTCCGAAAGCGGAACAAACTGGCAGCCTGCTTCCTTCAGGGTTGTTATCAAGGTATCTAAAGCCTCAGCCGTATATCTTGCCCCATTATGGCAGAGTATGATCGAACCATTTCCGAGATGATCATTTTGTGTGACTGTTTTTATAATTGAGTCCACGCCATAATCTTTCCAGTCAAGACTGTCAACATCCCATTGAATTGCATAATATCCGCACTTTCTTGCGGTTTTAATAAGCGCCGAATCATAGTCGCCATACGGCGGTCGGAATAGGAACATATCATACCCTGTGAGCTCTTTTACTTTGTTGTGCACCGACATAATCTCTTTTTCTTTTTCCGAATTGGAAAGTTCACTCATATTTTTATGGTTCTGACTGTGGTTGCCAAGATCATGCCCCTCGGCAAGTATCATTTTCACATCATCCGGGTAGGATTCCACCCACCCGCCAGTCATAAAAAAGGTCACCTTCACATCATGTTTCTTTAATATTTCCATAATTTTCTGCGTGTCATCATTTCCCCATGCCGCGTCAAATGTCAAAGCAATCTTAGGTTCCTCCGTCTGCACACAGTATATGGGAAGCTCTCTGTTCCCTCCCCCGGCAACAGTGGGAAGCAGTGTGCCCTGTTCCTTATAATGTATACCCAGAAGCCCTGTAAGTACCAATACCGCAGCTGTCATTGTCACTGCCCTTTTTGAAAAATCCTTTTCCCGCAGATATGCGCTTATATCACGTATATACTGTATCAACACGCCGCTTGTCTGTGAATCGTTGTCTCCGTTACTTCTGCCAAGCATAATACGAACTGACCCCTAACCAACTTTTAGTAAAATATATTATATCAGTGCCGAATGTATGACAGAATTATTGGCAGACTCTTATTCTACATCCGCGCAGCCATCAGGCTGCTGGAAGAATACCTGCGCAGTCCTCTGTAAAACACAAACACTGCTGCTGCCGAAATCAGAACCGTATATCCAAGCACTGTCAGAAGGCTTCCCAAGTCAAAACGCATCATAACATGCACCGGCTGATAAACCGACATTCCCACAGGAATGATATTGTAGAGCAGAAATCTTACTTTTCCCCGAAAAATGCCATCCGGATATGTGTTAAAGCTAATCATGCAATTTACCATATGGTTTCCAAACATTTCCGCCCGTACAAACCAGAAAGACAGACTTCCCATAATCAGCGCAAATGATGTCACAATTACCGCCCCTGTTACCGTAAACAGGAGAAACAGGAAAAACCGCCCCACGCTGAAGCTGAATATGCACATAACTGCCAGTCCGTACAAAAAATCGCCGATTGCCGAAGTGTTCGTAGACGAAGTAATGACACTGAGCAGGACATTTTTGGGTATTACCAAATAGGCATCCAGCTTTCCGTTGATGATTAAGTCCGGCAGGGCGAATGCCCTGTCAAACAGAATGCGCGCAAGTCCAAACGTGCTCGCCGCAAGTCCCCAGAGCAGCATGACTTCCTTCATGGTATATCCGCCGATATCTTTTTTCAGGTGGAACAAAATCACCCACTGTATGATAAACGCCGCATTGTTAAGCGCCATAAAACAGATATTTGTCAGAAATGTGACTTTATTGAGCATCTCCCGCATTATATTATATTTTGTAAAAAGCACGCATACGCGTACCTGATTTTTAACCGCCGTTAACATAGAGCTTCTTAACCCCCTTCCTGTAAACAAAGAACATCAGCCCACACCCGGCCGCCAGATAAACAATCTGTGCCACTAAAATTTCCACACATTTCTCCATGTCAAAATCAACAACCAGCTTTGCCGGCCCATAGCATACGGTATAAATCGGTGTCAGTTTCAAAAACGGCTGCATCTGCGCCGGAAATATTTCTATCGGAAATATCGTTCCCACTACGAGAATCAGCTTGTCGTACAGCCACTGGAACGGATTGGAATCTTCTATCCAGAACGATATCAGGCTGATGCACAGCTTAAAAACAGCATTGATTGTGACACCGAGAATGATACATGGTATCACTGCCAGAAGCGTCACTATATGGAATTGCGGCAGCCTTCCAACCATTGTTATGCCCATCACAGCAGCAAGCACCGCATACATCGGCAGCTGTATACTCCACTCACCCGTGTATTTTGCAAGAATATACAGCGTATAGTGATATGGCTTATTCATAAGATACGCAATATTTCCTCCCCGTATGTCCATTGCCGCCTGCCTTGACACTTTGGCAGAGCGCGCTCCGAACCATATCATCTCCGTAATCAGGGTATACCATATCATCTGCTCCCTTGTATACCCTGAAATCAATTCGTCCGGAGACGAATACATGTAATTCCATAACTGAATAAGCACAAAGATAATAATAAAATAACTGATAAAACCCATTACGACATTCATTACATACTGCATATTTTCCATCAGTACTGAACGATATATTACTGCGTATTTTCTCACATTACTCCCCCATTCCTGCCAAAGTCTCCAATTCTGCCCTTTTCTGACTGATATATATCCATAATGATATTTTCGAGTGGGACATTTGAAATATTAATGTCCTCCACATGCTCCGCGTCAATATGTGCAAGTGCGTCATTAATCCGTATCTTTGTCGTGTCTACCTCCAGCTTTACATGGCACCCTTTTTCTTTTAATACCGTTATGCCCTGCACTGGTGCAAACAATGTCTCCTCCTGCAGCTTCATCTCCACAATTTTTTTATTCAGGTAATGGTATTTCAGGTTCTGCATGGAATCGTCAAGCACAATCCGGCCCGCGTTCACGATGATAATACGCTTGCAAAGCTTCTCGATATCACCTATGTCATGACTGGTCAAAAAAATAGTCGTGTGAAGCTCCTTGTTCATCTGCTTAATGAGCAGTCGGATATTTTCCTTTACCACCGGATCGAGACCAATGGTCGGTTCATCCAGAAACAGCACGCTTGGTCTGTGAATCAGAGATGCCACAATCTCACATCGTATGCGCTGTCCCAGCGACAGGTTCCTGACTGGCGTATTGATAAATGCCCCAAGCTCAAAAGTCTCCCCCAGCTCCCGGATGCGTGCATCTGCTTCCCTGTCTGGTATATCATAGATTGCAGCAAAAAACTTAAAATTATCATAAGGGGTCAGATGTGTCCACAGCTGCTCTTTCTGTCCAAACACAGTTCCGATTTTATAGGCAAGCTGCTTTCTCTTTTTTACAGGATCAATTCCGAGCACTTCCACTTTACCGCCGTCCGGGTAAAGAATACCCGTCAGCATTTTAATCGTCGTGCTCTTCCCCGCGCCATTCGGACCGATAAACGCAAGAATCTCACCCTCCTCCACCGCAAAAGAAACGCCGTCCACTGCCCGCACTTCCTCAGTCCGAGGGTGAAAAACTGCCTTAATGCTGCCTTTCATCCCCTTTTCTTTCTGCCTCACACAAAATGTTTTTGCCAGTCCCTCTGCCTGAATCGCCTTCATTTTCATTCCTCCTTATATACTTTTTGTAATAGATGACATCTTTCCTTTCGAGTAGTAAATCATTCTACTTCACTATCCACGCGCCGGACGCGGCAGCATAAACTGCGCACTTTCCTTAAAACGATAAAAGAACCGCTGTTACATACACCTATGTGTATATACCACGCGGTTCTCTCTATCCTGTCCCTCGATTACCGCATAGCCAAATAAGACTTTTCGTCCTACGGCCATGCGATTTTGCTTTATACTATGCTAAAATCATGCTTTGACCGTAATATGAAAAATCTGCTGCACCGGAATAATCGACATAAATAGAACACTTATATTATATGACATATCATCGTCTCCTGTTTTACATTGTTCTGACAAAAGCCTAAGCTTTCGTTCGTTTATAAATTTTTAATATAATATCACAACAACTTTGAAAATGCAAGCATGAATTTTTACCTGTTACCGGAACAAAGCGAACCGTGTTACAATTCACACCAACGCCAGTTTTCATCAGCTTATATGTTATTGAGGTGTGAATTATTACAGATTTTGCACACA
>JAIECJ010000104.1 GCA_029068555.1 Lachnospiraceae bacterium | reverse complement strand
TACTGCTGGTTGGCTAGACCTTCGCAGACAGGATTCACACCTGTTAGGTTAATTGCCCTTTGCTGGGCGCACAACCAAAAGTTATCTCCCTTTTCGGAATTGTGTTCCTACTATATAAAAACTCGAAATATAACGCATATTCCTGCATAATAAATGCTGATTCTGCATTTAACACTTAACAACTTTGCAAACAGGAATTCTGATAAGACCTAATTTATTCTCGTATATTTATCATTGCTCATGGGAGATGTAAGATAAAATAAATTAATATACTGGAATACATTCCCATTCGAAGGATTCTCCAATCCACCTAGTATATAATCCTTATACAAATCTGCAAAATTTACTTCTGTAGGATACGGTAATTCTTCCCATATTACTACATTGAATATTTTCGTTTCCGGTAATATGTTAGTTTGTTTTTTCCAAATAGCCTCTTCAATTTGCTTACTGAATTTTTCGTTTTCGGAATTTTTCCATAAAATTAATAATTGCGCAATTCCATTGTCACGTTTTTCAATATCAATACTCTTAACCAATTCAATTGCACTAGAATAACGTTCAATATTTTCATCGGATGTCATGTTTACATCATTAAAATAAGATGCTAAACATAATTTACTTTTATCAACTGTGAATATTTCATTTTTTAGTTCAGCACCAATTGAACCGTTAAATCTAGTTGATAACCTTTGAAGAATATTGCTTATACCAGACATATACTGTTCATTATCGTTATAATTAATTCCAACAATATATTTTACCAGTTCAATGATTTTTGTATCATCTAAATAAACTGCTATCCTGGATAAAACATCTAATGCATTTTTAAGATTCAAAAATGAATGGTGGTATTCAAAATTTTTATACTTCGTTTTCTGTACACAATTCCACATATTATGGTACAGAAATTGCATTTCTTCCAACTCAAAAACTGCAATACCACGCCTTGACAAAATTCTTTCAATAACACATAGTTGGGAGCTGTTCTGTATTAAGTGACGGACAAGATCCTATTGCCCCTGCTTTCATCCAAATTACTGGCAGAAGCTCCCGAAATTGTCTGCCTAAAGATACTGTCGTTTTATCTAAAAAACCAAGCTTAAAAAATACTGCGTTTGACAAGAAACCATCAGATTTCATTATATCAGCAAGTCGAGGATATTGCTGATATTTGACTTTCCGATAAACAGTCTTTCTTATTGGTTTTCCATTAGTTTTCGATATAACTGATATTTCATCATCTGCTTCATATGATTCAAATTCAACCCCATAATTCCCCTTTAATGTGATGCACCTCATGTTCATCAATCGTAGCTATCAAGACACCTGTTTTGGGATTGAGCAATTTTTTTGCCAGTCGCAGCCTTTTATGCATCATACTCAACCACTTACTATGGCGGTAACTGTCATTTCCATCCACATAATCATTATTGTACTTCCAATCTTTCGCACCCGTATTATATGGCGGATCAATATAAATACAATCTACCTTTCCCGCATAAAGATATTCGAGCAATTGCAGCGCATGATAATTGTCCGCTTCAATCAATGTATGCCATAAATCACTGTCCGGCGCATTGTACACGCTATCTATCTGTTTCAAATATGGATAGATTGGCTCTCCAAATTTTGCAACTACCACGAGGTCAGCAATGTTCCATTCTGCCTGTTCATTTTCCCTAATACATAATGCTTTCTCATTGTCTATGGCAATTACTCTATAAATCTCATTGATATTTCCGGATTTTAATGCAACATTGCTCCCACAATTCACAGGCATTTCATATAATGGCGTACACTCCGGCAAGTGTTCTTCATAAACAAGACCAAATTTCTTCTATTTATTCATTCGATTTACTTCTTGTTCTATCTTATTTCTAAGCTCAGCATCCTGTATCTGAGCTATCAAATCATTAATTGCTGCCATAAATCGGTTTGTTCTCCTTTACATTTTTATCCCTGTTCTTTATAACACATTCCAATATCCTGCTTTTTTTGATCCTACTCTCTCAATATAGCCATTTTCACGCAGAAATGAAATGTTGTTATCTACTGCCGTTTTACTGATTCCTAAAATCTTGCGAAGTTCCTCTGCTGTTATATTGGGGTTATCCCTCATTTCTGCCAAAATTTTCCTTCTCCTTACATTTAAAGGTTTTTTATCCCCAAGTTTATTTCCAAGTTTATTCCCAACTTTCCTGATTTTTTTCAATGGTATTGTTACAACAATTGAATTTTCTCGAAATGCAAACGCCTCTTTACCATATATTTCCGTTATTTTAGGGACTCCCCGTCCTGATTTCTCACTGATATGCAATTGCAAAAATATCTCCGACAACTTTTCATTCACAGGCACAGACTCCCCCATATAAAAGCCTTCCATTGTCTGTGCGGGCGGTAGAGAGCCTCTTGATAAGATTTCTATCCTGTCAGAAAAAACGGAAATCATCGGCTCGTTTCCCTCTGTCCATTTGTTATGCAGGACAGCATTGATGATTGCTTCCCGAAATGCCTTGTTATCAAACAGCGGCACTTCTTTCCTTTCCACAACCCGATCTGTTTCATCTGCCTGTATGATATTGAGTACATCACCATAGCGTAATAACTCATCTAAACTGTATAAAAGGCAGTTATTCCCAAATTCCCTGACTGAAAAAAGATTTGTTCCTTTCGTTTTTCCCTCAAATATAGATACTCTGAGAGGAAAATGAGAATCGTCCGAAAGCAGCTGTGCCAATAAATTGAATTGCCCTTCTTCATTCCACAGACCTAAATTTTTTATAAAAGTCTTATCACTCAGAACAATTCCCTTTGAACCATAATATCCAAACAACTTTTGAAAAGTAAGTTCCTGATATTTTGCCGGAATTGTTTCTATGGTTTCTGTTCTCCCATCAAGCATCTTAAAAAGTTCAATCTCTCTCCTAGGATAGTCCTTGATATTGCATTTCGATGATCCAATCCTTATATACCGCTTTTCCTTAAATGCAGTAGGTATCTCAAAAGCCGCAGGTATTACCAATACGACAACTCTTTTTTGCTGAATCTCAACTTCCTCAAAAGAAAAATTCAGGCTCGGAGAAAGATTTCGTGCAAGATAATTCTGATAAGGTTCTTTAATTATAGTCACAATATTGGTTGAATGTCGTCCCAACTATTTTATGATTCTCATCCTCAACTCCCCATATAAAATAAGCATATTTCTTATAATGGAACGCCGCAGCGTTTGATAACGCGGAAACATACTCTCCTAATGTTTCCGGTTGAAACCAATTCTCTTTAAATTCAAACCATTCCTGTTCATCATTCATGGTGCATAAATCTAATACAATCTGTTTTATATCCATTGACAATCTCCTCGATACGGATTTATTTCCAACTTTATTCCCAATTTTTTAATTATAACACAATGGGAATAAAGTTGGAATAAGAATTTATACTATCTTGCTCTCTTTTTTACAAATGCAGGTACTTCTTGAAACATTTCGATTTTAAATTTAAGCCTGCTATTTTATAATTTGCCAACTTTAACGCTTATGATTTTGACTCATCCATATACCCATAAACTGCACCTGCTTTTCGACAGCCTCCACATTCTGCGCTAACTGCTCTATTGTGCCAGTGCGGTTTTCCGGCTTGATTTCCGGCTGTATCAGTTCCTTTGGGTATTCCTGCCTTGTATGGATATCCATATAGGATTTCAGTTGGTAGTAATAGCCTTCATTCCTATTATCTTCAAACACAGGGGCAACTTCGCCTTTTGAGGTCTGCCACCGCATAAGGCGAGGAAACCAGCACAGTCCATCCATAATGATTTCCTTGAAAGAATTGAGCAGCTCCCCAAGTGCGGTAAACAGCCCCCGAAAGCTGTTTCCTGCCTCAATATCCGCCCCTCGTTCCACATGGTTCGCAAATTCCTCAATCAGCGGCGCAAAAGGAAGATATGACTGTATAAACTGTTTTATTTGCCGGAGTGCTTTTAGGAAGATATTGGAACTTTCAATCTCCCCGTCCAATTCGTCCAATTTCTTCTGCGAGGTGGACTTTTTATGGTTCAGGACGAGAATGTCAGCCTCCAATCCTATTTTATCCGTTGATAGCTTTTCAATCTTTTCTTCCTCTTTTGCAACTTTGTATTCCACAACCGTCAGGTCATGGTTTTTTCCCTTTTTCTTTTCCCGTACTTCCTGCTGAAAGATGGCTTTCATGTAGTAGTTGGCATCCGTCCGCATTTTATCCTGCAAAACTTCTGACAGTACTTGGGGCGTGAATACGGAACGTTTTGACACTTTTGTTGACAGCCCCGCTTAAATCCCCTCCCTATCGGAATCCCTACAACGTGCATGTGCGGGCTTGCCTCATCAAAGTGGATCACCGCATTGGCAATCTTAAAATCCAGCAGATATTCTTGCAGTTTCAAAAGGAGCTGCTTATAGACCTGCTTCATAAATATCCTGTCACCGCTGTTCTGCTCCTAAAATTTTTTGTCCCCGCATTGTATGATGACCTCCACCGCCATGTCCTGTTCCGTTTCGGACACATGCTCAAAATAATCGTCAATCCGTCTTTCCGGTCTTGTCTGCTTTGCATTGTATTCATGTAGAGCAACATCAAATTCTTTGTGGTATACATTTTTCACGTCCTGCATGAGATTGGCTGTCCCATAAAGAAGCGTGATGTTATCCCTGCTGTAATCCTGCGAACGGTACTTTCTCAGATTGTGTTTTGCAACTCCGGCGAGTTTTGTCTTGCTGTTGATTGCGCTTTTCTTATTGCTGATATGGTTGCTGAAAGAAATCTCTCCCATGTTTTCCTCCCTGATTTCATGTTGGAGCAATGCGCTTATCATCTTGGCTCCGCCATAGATGATAACCCCCCCCCGCAGTATTGTCAAAGTCAATGTTCCATTTCCTTCGCCAATACTGCGGGGGCTCTCCGAGGGTATTCAGCGAAATGTGCTTTCAGCATATTGGAAACAGTTTTCCGGCTGTTTTATGCTTATTTATTAGCAATCTCTTTATTTCTACCCGTCCTTGTTATCCTTATCTGTCCCAAATGTACTGGTTATGCTGAATTACATTTCTGCTGTTTCCGGCGGTCAACTGACTTTATTCAAAGTGATTGCACTTTTTAAGTTCATTTTTTTCGGAACATATATCACATTTTTTTCAGTGAACTTATTTTTTGAGTTCATTCTTTCAAAGTGACTGCATTTTTTAAGTCCATTTTTCAGAAATGATTGCACTTTTTAAGTTCACTGCAACTGTCCGTCTGACTCTAATACCGCCGTCTTTCTTGTGACGGTTTTGACATTGCCCCTGTCCCTCAAATCCCTCCCCCTCATTGACAGTCATAAACAGTTCCAGGATGTCCTTTTTGATAAGTACCTTTCTCCAAGTCATTCGCAGAATGGCTTTAATTTCAATACAGGGAGTTTATCCCATTCCACCAGCTTTCTCAGTGTGTTCCGACCGATGCCAAAGCGATTCTGTGAATCGCTTTGTAGTCTGCCGCTTCCCCAATGGAAAGGGCAATCTTCATTTCTGTCATTTATTCTCCTCCTCCCGATAAAGGAGGAGAACCACCATGAAAGACAAAGAGCTGCGCAGGGTAATCGGCATCAGGGCAAAACAGCGGAGACTGGAATTAGGTGTCAACCAGCCTTATGTTGCTGAAAAAATGGGTGTTACCGCATCCACCATTCAGAGGTACGAGGCGGGAACGATTGACAACACCAAGAAACTTGGATTTTATGCTATCCTTATTTTCAGAAAGCATTCCATCAGTTCTGGCTGCCATATCTGTTCAATGATTACATACGCAGAAATGCGTTCATTGAAAGGAGAAACGATTATGGCAAAAGGATCAGTACGGAAGAAAGGTAAAAAATGGTACTACCGCTTCTATGTGGAGGACGCAAGCGGCAACTTGGTACAGAAAGAATGTGCAGGAACAGAAAGCAAAAGCGAAACGGAAAAGCTGTTAAGGCAGGCAATGGAGGACTATGAAAGCAAGAAATTCATTGCAAAGGCGGACAATATCACACTTGGGCAGTTGCTTGATGCATGGGCGGAAGAAGAATTAAAGACAGGAACATTGAGCAATGGCACTGTCGGTACTTATTTACAGGCAATCAACCGCATTAAACAGCACCCTGTAAGCAGACGGAAACTCAAAACGGTTACTTCGGGGCATTTACAGCAGTTCATGGATTTGCTCTCACTTGGCGGAACAGTTGAGGACTTTGTTTCAAAGGGATATTCTATTGATTATATACGGTATTATTCCGCAGTATTGCAGCAGTCCTTCCGTTTTGCAGTGTTCCCGAAACAATACATCACATTCAATCCTATGCAGTTTGTGGTAATGAGGCACAAAAAGGACGATATGGATTTGTTTACGGAGGAAACGGACACTGAAACAGGCAAGGTCAAGCCTATTTCGTATGAGCAGTATCAAAAACTGACTGCACAATTTGGAAAACGCAGCAAAGACGCAATCCTGCCTGTACAAATATAAAAAGGATTGTTTATTGCTAAATCCAACATTCCTTCATCGCGAATACCATCACTTCCTCCAGTGGCTTGTATCAGACTTGTATGAATCTTTAATATCTGTTCTTTGCTCAAAATAATCATTCTGCAAGAACCTTATATGCTTCCATATTTTGTTTTATCAACCTCTCAGAAATTGCCAAAACATCTTCGCTGCCAGCAACTTTTTCTGCCTTGCTGAAATCAATGACCAGATATCTGGGTATGTTATTTTTCAGAATAACCGCCGTTCCATGTTCATCAACTACTTTGGCTACCTTTGAAAAATTTTGATTCGCTTCTGTAATTGAAATCATCGTGTTTGTATCTATTGTCATTTTATATGCACCCCACTTTCAATTACATTATATGCAAATTCTAGCTAGAAAACAACCTATTTTGTGTTAATGGGTTCTGAATATAAAAAAGGTAGCTGATTGTCTGTTAAGATAATCGCTACCTAAAGTAAACAATATTCAATATTTTTGTATCCTTTTTCTGTCTTGATTTTTCCCTGACAAACGGGAATTCTGATAAGACACATTTTATAGCATTTATTAACTGTTATATCTTATCTCCAAAAGGTTCACAAACCCTTGAAAATGCTAAATTTATAGCAAGTGAGTTTGCCTTTAGATTTTCCCTTGTGTTATATCCTTTTCCCTCATGTTACGAATTCTCATAAAAGCAAAAATAAGGGAAAGGAAAACCTGTAACAGATTATAACACAATATAGCTTAGACATAACAGCAAATTTTGAAATGGCGCAGAAGTCGAAACAAAGATTTAAAATTCAGCAAAACAGGAAAGGTATTTCTCAATTTATGTGTTATTCTATATACGTAGCTACAAAACCAAAAAAAAGGGGGTGAAATTAATCGACTACCGAAAAAGCATACAGGAGAGCCTCGATTATATTGAGGATAATTTGAAGGCTCCTATCACTGCCACAGAGCTTTGCGAGCAGGCAGGTTATTCGCTGTTCCATTATTACAGGCTGTTCCAATCAGCCGTTGGAATATCGGTGATGCAATATATTCTTCGGCGCAGGCTTATTCATGCGATTTATAAAATTCGTTGCGGCTGCAAAAGAATTGATGTGATAATGGAATATGGTTTTGATACCTACGCTGGATTCTACAAAGCTTTTCGGCGCGAATTCGATTGCACTCCCTCCACCTATATAAAAAAAGGGCGGGCTAAACGCCCTTACAAACCGAACTTGTATAAGGAGGACTACATGGTATCTCATAAGAAAGCTTTGGATGTTCTGAAGCACTGGAAATTAGAAAATGAATTAATCTCTGACATCTACCACGAGAGCAATGGAGAAAAAAATAACAGAGCCTTTTATGTCGGCAAAAATTTTATCCTGAAGTTCTCTAAAAATTATGATGAAGTCAGAAACGCAATCGCGCTTTGTAATGCAATAAAAGGCGCTGGCGTATGTATATCTTCCCCGATCGAAACAACGGATGGGCGGGCATGCGTACAGGACGGCGAACTGTTTTTCTATGTAACTCGACGAATCTCCGGCACACAAATGATTGCCCATGATTTTTATGAAGGAGATTATGTCGCAAAAGCAAGATTTGTTGGTGAAATCATTGGGCAACTGCATCTCATTCTTTGTCAGGCTAAAACATCGGTGAATGACGTAAATCTGTATGAATCCGTAAAGAATTGGGCACTGCCAAAATCAAAAAATATTTTGTCACTTTCGGAGTCATTTTGCCGAGGTTATTTGAATGAATTTGGAAAACTGTATGATAAGCTGCCCAAACAAATCATCCATCGTGATCTGAATCCATCAAACATTATCGTGTCGCAGGACGAATGGGGCATTATTGACTTTGAACTGTCGGAGAAAAACCTGCGTATTTATGATCCCTGCTATGCGGCTATGGCAATTTTGAGTGAGAGCTTTGATGAAAAAGATCAAGCCAAGTTATCGAAGTGGCTGGAAATTTACCAAAATATTCTTTGGGGATATGACAGTGTAGTAAAACTTACGAATGAGGAATGTGCTGCACTTCCTTATTTGGTCATGGCAAACCAGTTAGTTAGCACAGCGTGGTTTTCAGAACAGGACAAATATACGGAACTTTTTGAAATAAATAAGCGCATGACTCAATGGCTTATCACTATTTTTGATGAATTAAAGCTTAACTAAATTTTAAAACTACGTTACTTGTGAAAAAGCACGATTCTAAATTTAACGGAGGAATTTTAAGTGAATAAAAATAATATTAAGGATTATAGCAGAAAAATATCTGAAC
>JAIECJ010000103.1 GCA_029068555.1 Lachnospiraceae bacterium | reverse complement strand
AGATAGACCTGTACATTTCCAACTGGTTTTTCGCCTGAATCTGAAAAACCTTGTTTTCATGCATCTTAGCTTCCCTTTCCATAATATCGTTAATCAGATAAAAAACAAGAATATTCATCCCCGCCATTCCAAATGCAATGACAGCAAGCAAATTTGCCTGCTCTACTGTCTGTACATATTCAAAAACAGATAACATTACAGAAATAACTGCTATGGTAAAAATAGGAAAAAACAGAAACCTTAACCACTCTGTATCTAACATCTTTTCCATTGATTTTTTTGCAAACTGCTTCCTTATAACAAGAATGAGGAAAAACAGTATTACTTTTACAAGCAGATATGCCAATACAGAAGCGATTGCGTGTTGCTGCTCTGATATTTTCATATCTAAGGACAACCAACCCATAATCAAGAATACCAGGGAATCCATTGCAAGCAGCAGCGCATCAAATAAAATAGCTAACACAAAAGATTTTTTCAGGCTAATTTTAACATGCCAAAGCATAAATACCGAAAAAATTAAAATAACAGCAATCTGTCTTATTAAGAAATGTTCCGAAAAAACATATACAAAAAAACACGTGCTACCAAGAAGTAATATAAACTGTATTACATTAATCCACCCTTTATACCGTACTTTCCCAAAGGTTTCATAAAAAATCTTACAGCACATTATTTCAATAAATATCAACAATACACTCTGCATTATCTCAAACATCTACACTTCTCCCCGACACGCTATAAACTTTTTCTTGACTTCTGTATACCTTGCTTTCGGTATGGATAATTCAGCCCCGTTCGTCAGTATCACTTTACATCGGACAACATTCTTGATATGTTTTACATTTACAAGATAACTCTGGTGTGTCCTGATAAAATTATTCTCTGAAAGCATATCATCCATCACGTTTAATGTATCGTACATGGTATAAACTGTTTCTGTGTCCTCCATAACATGAAACTCAAGTATATGCAGATTGCTCTCGATATACAACAATCTTTCCAGTGATATTTCTTTTCTGCCTTCTTTGAAGTCAAATTTCCTTTTTGTTACAGAATAATTCATTTTATCAATAATGGCATCCATACATTCATTAACTTTGCTCTGAAAGTTGGCATTACCCTTTAGCAAATACCTTACAACATCTAATCGGTATCCTTCCAGAGAATAATCCACATATGCGGTCACAAATACTATAAAGACTTCCCTGCTTACTTTTCTGATCATCTCCGCCGTCTTGATACCATCAACTTTATCCATATTGATATCCAAAAACACGACAGTATATTGTACTACCTCAATCCCCAGTTCTACCAATGCCTCCCCGGAGCTATATGTATCTATCTCAAAAACAAGACCTTTTTCCATCATATAGCCAGAGATCAGTTCTTTTAGTTCTTCTGCAAAAAGATTTTCATCATCACATATTGCAATTTTGAACATCTGTTTTATCTACTCCTTTCCTGCTAATTGATAGCAGTCCGTCCCGATATTTTATACTCTACCATGTTGTATTTCGACACAGCTTACTAAATCCTTTAATCCTTTCTCTACATTCATAGTAAGAAAAGATGACATACATAAATCTACAATTCCCCTTATTATGCTATTTTTCTTTAGAGCGTGTTTGAAAAATGCTTTCTGCCAGATGTGCGTAACAGTTTGTGGTAGATTTGTGCCAAATGAAGGAGGCATAGGGGTCAAAGGCATAAAATGCAGCAATCGAAATTTTAGAATTAGAACCAGTTTCAGTCCATATTTATTTTATTTTTTCTGAAAAAGTGTTATACAAGATTTGTCTGCATTTCAACCTCTAAAAATAAAGGAGCAATGATATAGATATGAAAATTCAGGACCTTAACATTTCTGCCGCCTCCAAATCTGCCTTAAAAAAACATAGGCTTGACAGGCAGACGGAAATGGTAGCACTGATGCAGTTAGAGAATGTACCATTGACAAGAGAAGCGTTAGTGAAGATAGAAAGGGGAATACAGCACATACAGGCGTCACAGCTTCGGGCGATCAGAAACGTATTGGAAACAACGTATGATGAATTGCTTAAATAAAAATGACAGATCGGAGTGACCTGTCATTTATTTTTCAAACACGCTCTAACACATTTCACATATCTATACGATTGATATCAATTCCTTCATTGCTGCAGCAAATGAATTTGAAGGGGAAAGACATCCTTTTACTTCAAGGCATTACGAGGTACTCTATAAATACAATATGCTCTCTAACGCTAAAACTATACAACTTTTCCATTTTGTAGTTTCCATATGCTATCACAGATATCATTGAGAAGATTGAATTTTCCATCTGAAATAATATCATCGGAAAAATTTATTCCAAAATTTTTTTCAATCTCAACCAATAAAAAATATGCTTCTGCCGGAAGTAAAGCAATATTCTTTCCAAATATACTTTCCTCCCATACATTATCACACTTTACTATATCTCTACACAACTTATCTCTAAATATTTCAATTAGCCTTTCCCTTATTATGTTCTTATCCACTTTGATCTCCTTATACAAACTCTGCTTCACTATATCCTTCCAAACGATGTGTAATAAACTCTGCCATTCTTGCCCCATCCGCTCCATTAGATACATTATATATTGGTATCTCTTGAGTAAGCTTTTTAATCATTGAGTCCACAACCTCATGCGATAACCTGAAATACTGTAAAGAATCATTTTGTTCAGATTCATTAATATCTACTTGGAATGTTGAAATATTGAAACAGTCAACTTCTACACCGAATCTATATTTTGCTACATTTCTGATTTCTTCAAAGTAAGCATCATCATATTCCTCATATAAGCAGCTTAAGATAAATGCATCAGGCTGAATAGCTAACATAACCTCGTACAAGGTAATCCCAAAATTTCCGGGAAACTTTTCGTTAAATGGCATCATCCCTCCCGGTACACCTATGATAATGATGTCTGGCTCTCCACTTTTCTCAATATTTCTTATGTATCCTTGAAATGCCAGTATTTTTTCACGCTCAGTTATATTTTGAAACATAAATGTTGGAAATTGATAACAGTCAAATATTTTTGAAAAATTCTTACTTCCTACCAATGTCGCCTTATAACCATTTTTTTCTAAATAATTCTTTAATTCAAGTTGGAGTTTGAATTTATGCGTGTGTTCGTGGGTTCCTGCCACTACTATAATCGGTGTATCAATTTTCCCCATACGTTTTATTTCATGTTTTGGGTTTTCTTCTATCACTATAATATGGTTTTCACAGTCATTAAATGACTTAGCTAAAAAATCTCCGTTTCTTTTAGTACAAACAATTACTTTCCCTTCCTGTATAACTTTTTTTAAATATGTGTTATACACCTGACATAGTAAATTTTCTGTAATTGGTGTTAGTAATAAAACAACATCAAATTCTATACAATAATCTATGTCATCTCTTATGATATACTCTGTAGGCTTTCCTCCATCTACAGAACCCGCATCCTTTTGAGACAACCCCCATCCACTAGGAGAAACAACCTGAACAATTTCATAATTGCATATCATTTGACGATATCTTATAATTTCACTTACCTCATTATTATACAAAATAATTATTGCTTTCTTCACACTAACACCTCATCATTCTCTAATTCCACAAAATCAAACCCTAACTCCTTTAATACGCAGTATTCCCTTAAGTTTGCCTCAATACTATTTTTAATCGAACTGCATCTGCCAAGTCTCTTTTGAGCTGATAATTTATCCCCATCCTCTGCATAAACAGCACAGGAAGTACAGAATCTAAATGCCCAACATTTTTTACAACTATCCTCTGTTATTTTTCCAACATTCAACAATTCCTTGACTTTAGATACATTTATTCCCGAATCCACATCACCGATCTGCATGATTTCTGACGTTTCATTTACTCTCTCACATGGATAAAATTTTCCATCTACATCAGCAAATAGCCGTTGAAGTCCCGGCACACATGGACCGCCAGGATGTCCAATTTTGTATCCTGAAGCATCTTTTTTTAATTGGTCTGCTATATTTTTCTTTATATTCGTTAAATACCCCTCAACTAATGGCGAAGCACCGTTTTTAACCCCGCGAAAATAGCTGTATATCATTTTGAATTGTTCATATGTACGGTTAATGTAATATTCTTCTGATTTATTAATATTTTCTTTATAATTCACATCATTTTGTTCCGTCGCCGTAACGTAATATCTATTTACCCTTTTGTCCTGAACAAAAAAGTCATTCGATACCTTATATCCATCTTCCGGATTCATTACCATATTAAAATGTACATTGACCATATAATCAGGATAATTTTCCGTTATCTCTGTAACACTATGCATTACACTTTCAAACGTTCCCTTGTCACTTCCAGCAAAAACTCTATTTTTATTTTGAATATTTTCTGGACCATCCAAACTAATTGTTAAATAAAAATTATTTTGTACCAAAAATTCCATAATATCCATATTTAACATAGTAGCATTTGTTGTTAAATTGTATTCTATTTCTCTTCCAAACGCCTTTTTATTTATATAATCAACACACCGCTTGATTAAATCTATCTCTAAGACTGGTTCCCCACCATAAAATCCAAACCTTAATTTATTCATTTGACTACTATGTAGAATATAAAAATCAATTGCCTTCTGAGCCGTATTAAAGTCCATTCTTTTGTTATTGTGCTGCCTATTTATATAACTGCCAGAGTATATACAGTATTTGCATCTCAAATTACAATTCTGTGTAACCTGCAAAATCAACATATGCAAATCATTATTTAATAAATCTTCTGCCTTATCACTCAATGGATGTATTAATGTGTCTATTGTTTGAAACTTCAAGAAACCCTCATCCATTAACTGATTAACTAACTGATTTTCTCTAAATTCAGAAACTGATATTTTATCACTTTGCATCATTTTGTTTATATGCCTGTAGCACTCGGAGGTAACTTTTAATATAAGATTATTACACACGTCATATATATAATATTTTCCACAAGCTACAAATAGGTGAATATTCGGTTTATCTAAATAGTTCATAATTACCTCCTGATTATCTTTATAACAACCTTATAATTTTAAGAGGGACATATTTTTAAAATATGCCCCTCCTCCGACCATGAGTAGCTATCTATTAGCCAGCCACCAACATTAAGTTTCCGCTTGTAGTGCCAGATGTACCATTTGTTAATGTACTCTGCACGCTTGCAACTGCGCATGAAGGACATACACATAAACATCTACATGCATACGCCTGAACAGTCTGACTTGAAACTGCTCTTTTCTTACCCAACTTTTTCATGTTCTTTCACCTCCTTTTCTGTCATGCACAAATGAGTCTTTTGAACATTTGCGCCACTTGTAAATTTTTATGCCAAAACATCTACAGAAGTCCGGCTATCGCTATGTCCATCCTGCATCTTTTTTTCCAGTTCTCCCATAGACTCAGCATCAACATAATCCACTTTCATTGACTGGTACAACTTGTTTTCTCCCAAGCCGTCAAAGGTTCCAAATGTGTCCTTAACAATAATTTCACCATCTTCTTTCAGCCCGGCCTTTTGATCCTCTGCCTTCTTCTCTTCCTCTCGTTTTTCTTCCGCCTTCTTCTCCTCTGCCTTCTTTTCTTTCTGCTTTTCCAAACGCTCATCCATGCTCTTTTTCATTCTCTCGGCGTTTGTCATCCCTGTTTCAGTGACGGAATAAACCGTACTTTGCACACTGCCATCTTTATTTATCACCCATGACTGTTGATAATATGTAACCGTCCCCCCAAGAGCCTTATTCCTCGCTGACAATTCCTTATATCCTTGTTCTTCCAATTCAGGGATCTTTTTAATAAAGTCTTCCAGCTCTTTGGCTTTTTGCTTATTGGACGCACAATTTTTCAAGTATTCTCCTGAAATTGAAACATTCCCCTGCTGCATTGCACTATAATTTTTCTTCAAATAATTATAGTAATCCGAGACATCCTGATTCGTAATATCCTTCTCTACATCCTTTTCAGCAGCATTTGTATTTTCCGTTTTATTGCTGCTTTTTGTCTGATTCATCGGATTGGAATACTCTGTATAACTATTAATGTAACTATTCACTCCGTTAATTTCCATATTTATTCCACCTTTCCCAAAATTAACTTTTGCTTCAATATCATTATAACAATTTTACTTTGTACGACAATATGCCTTGCAGAAAATGACCATTTACAGCAGAAAACGGCACTTTACCCATGATTATTATTCTTGACACCATAAAAGCACTAATGAACCATTTCTGCAATCTTTCTCAATAGATTTTGAGCATTGGGATATGACGAAGCCCTAGCTTCCGTTAACGTATCGTGCTTACTATAGAAAGAAGTAACATAATTCCCTATATCTTTTAAAAGCTCCTCTTTATTTCTCCTTCCCGAATAATAATCAGAAAATTTACTGCTAATATCTGCACTTTCTTTATTGTAAAACTGCTTTTCGCTTTGGATAATCTCGTTCTTATACTTGTAAGATACAGTATTATTACCAATACCTACAACCATATAATCAGGCGTCATCCGCTGCATCAGAGAATCTCTTGCTGCTTCATTAAAATGTGTATATTCATTAAACCTTATTAACCGCAAACTGCAGGAAATAAAACTTAATACAATCAATCAGTATGATGACTAAATTCTTACTTTTACCTACTATGTTTATTTACGGCAAGAAATACGAATATAATAACACCTCTTGCAGAAAGTGACCTGTTTTTGCAGAAAATGACCATTAAAACAAAATTCCCATTGAGTCAAACTTAGGTCAATTCAAGAGGACTTCTTCTCTATCAGTTTTTCCACTTTTCGCCGACACGTCATTTCAACCAAATTTACAATCTCTATATTGTCATGCTTGTTATCTCCCGCTCTGCCTTATCTGATTAGTACAATTCACATCTGCGACAAGTTAGATATCTTTTTTATTGCAGCATCCACGCAATTTGAAATAGCAAACAACACTTTTTCATTGCTCAAATATTTTTCTTATTTTGTGCAATCTTTGAAATCAAAAAATGATTGGGGGAACAGGATTATTCACTGTTTCCCCAATCATTTTTTAATCAACCTGCCAACTAATATATTTATTACTTACCTAAGCACTTGTTTTCCTCACTGGATAATTCCACCAGTCCGTCTAAGAACTCAATCAGCTCTCTCCTTGTCATTGCCACTTTCTTTCCATCCTTTTTGCAATAAAAAAAGTAGGAATACGTTAGCAATAGCCTCAATAAAAAGCATATAAAATGAGACAGTTTTAATGGATGCACCACAAGGCACTTTCTATTGCCTCACAATACACCTCTCGTAGTATCAAGTCAGCTATTTATCTTTTAAACTTTTCACTCAATCCCAATTTCCTCAATCCATTTCTGAACGCTTTCTTTTGAAACTCCTGATTCAAATCTTTTTCCATCCCTCCACTCCACAGACTCTGAGCAAAGAGAATGAAGATTACTTGCACTGGAACCAATCCCGCTGCTATGAGAAGTGCAAAACGGCACTATCATTTTTCTGGAAAAATCATAGCTCTCTAAAAATGTACTGATAATACGGGGAGCCTGACCGTGCCAAATCGGATAACCGAGAATTATGGTATCATATTCGTCCATATTCTCCACACCGCCAGAAATTGCCGGGCGCACATTCGGGTCATTTTGCTCCTGATCTGCCCGACCATTTGTATAATATGCCAAGTCTGCCTCTGTGTATGGATCTTCAGGTACAATCTGGTAACTATCAGCTCCTAAAATCTCTGTAATATACTCCGCTACAAGTTCCGTAGTCCCTGTACACGAAAAATATGCAACCAATGTTTTTGTACTCACATCTGCCTCCTGTTCCTCTGTCGAAACGGATTCAGACGGCTCTGTTTCCATTTCCGTCTGTTCTTCTGTTTCCGACTGCTCCACAGCTGCTCCATTCTGAAGTGCTTCCGACTGTTCATCTGTTTTCTGCACAGCAGACTGTATTTTCTCTTGCTTTTCAGAGGCAGCAGACTGACCGCAGGCTGCCAAAGCAAAAATCATCGCAAAAGAAAGTAATAGACTAACGATTCTTCTCATTACCCATTCCGCCTTTCTTCCAGCGCCTTCAACAAATATGCCATATTCTGACCAAGATTTCTCATTGTATCAAGACCTTCCTCGTCTTTCTGGACATCTCCCGGCATTTGTCCATAGCCAAACGCCCAATAAGAGGAACCGACCACAAACATATTTTGCAGCATAAAGAAATGATACATTGCATCAAGAGTAGTAAGTGCGCCTCCTCTGCGTGCAGCCGTAACAGCCGCACCAACTTTGTGCTGAAGCAGATTTTCATTCCGATTCATATCGGTTACTACTGATGCCCGTTCTAAAAATGCCTGCATATTCGCAGAAATGTTTGCCGTATAAACAGGCGAGCCGAGAATAATCCCGTCTGCCTGCGTCATCTTTTCAAAGATTTCCTGAAACAGATCCTTCCCATGCACACAGTTTTTTCTTCCTCCGCAAGCCCAGCAAGCCTTGCAGGGTTCAATGATTTTTCCGGAAAGCTGCACCATCTCCGTTTCAATTCCTGCCTTATGCAGCTCCTCAAATACGGTATTGATAAGGATTGCTGTGTTTCCGTCCTTTCTTGCGCTGCCGTTAATCGCTAAAACTTTCATATACTACCTCCACTTTACAAAATTTTTTAGTACCAGTCATGTTTCTCGCCACGGTCAAGGGCATTGATACGCCCCATTTCCTCCTCCGTCAATTCAAAATCAAACAATTCCGTGTTTTCCTGAATATGGTCGGGATTGCTGGAGCCAGGAATGACTACGACACCCTTTTGCAGATTCCATCTGAGAATTACCTGCGCCGATGATTTTCCATGTGCCGCCGCAATTTCCGAAATCACCTCATTCCCAAGCAGCTCTGCCGTATACCCCCTGCCGCCAAGCGGATACCAGCCCTGCACTACAATCCCAAGGCTGTGAATATACGGGATTACGTCGTTTTCCTGATAATACGGGTGGATTTCGTTCTGAACCAGAGCAGGTGTAATGTTTATCTGTGGTAAAAATTCCTCCAGTTCTTCCACATACCAGTTTGATAACCCAAGCGAGCGGATTTTACCGTCTGCAACTGCTTTTTCCATTGCAAGGTAAGCCTCCACATCGCCTGTTCCGGGGTGGTGGAGCAGCATCATGTCAATGTAATCTATATCTAATTTGGCAAGTGCCTCCTCAATCGCTGCTTCCGGAGCGGAAAACTGGTTTGGGTACAGTTTTGTAATGACAAAGATTTCATTCCTCGGTATATCAGAGTTCCTGACAGCTTCTCCCACACTTTCCTCGTTATGGTACATATAGGCAGTATCAATCAGGCGGACGCCGCTGTTTAATGCTGCCGTGACAGACTCCACACAGGTATCCCCGGTCAGACTGTATGTTCCAATCCCATATATGGGCATTTCATAGCCGCTGTTCAATAAAACCGACTTTTTTTCAAAGTTAAAAGAAATATCTCCCGCCACTGTATTGTCACCTCCCTGCGTCTGCTGTTCCTGCCCGCCAGCCATATCATTTTCCGTTTCTGCCTCAGTCTGTGCGGTTTCCGATGCCGCTGACGGCTCCTGTTCTATCTGCTCTGTTGTTTCTACACTTTCTGTCTGCCTATTCTGCTCCGACACTTTATCCGCAGGGGAATCTGTCCCCGCCTGCTTTCCGCAGGCTGATAGCGAAACGATAAGCAGACAAGCCAGTATAAGATTAAACAGCCGTTTCATACCGTTCCTCCTTTTCTTTTGTAGGAATTGTACGGGACAATTCCTTAACCACTTTCAGCACTTTCGCGGGAACACCTCCCACTATCGTCATTGTCGGAACATCCTGTGTCACTACGGCTCCTGCCGCAACCACTGCCCAATCGCCGATTGTCACTCCCGGCAGTATGGTTGCATTAGAGCCAATCCATACATTAGAGCCAATCTTAATCGGCGCATAATGATTTTTCCTGTTTTCTCTCGGATCAAGGTCATGGTTAATCGTTGCCAGTACAACATTATGCCCAATCAGCGTGCCGTCCCCGATTTCAATTCCACCCTGATCCTGAAAATGGCATCCGGAATTGATAAAGACATCTTTCCCGATTGTGATATTCTTTCCAAAATCCGTATAGAACGGGGGAAACAAGCGAAAGGTATCATCAATCTTTTTCCCTGTCAGCCGCCCCATGATTTCCTGAAGTTCCTCCGGGGTATGATACTGATTATTCAGTTCCATACCAATCCGAACGGCTTCCTGAAAAAGTTCATTTGCATACACATCACGTTCGGCATTTTCTTCTGCTCCTTCCCGAAATCCATCTATCACTTCCTTTACTGTCACGGTCTACATCTCCTTTTCCCACTCCCGAAGTGTATGGACGCCTGTTTCATCGCCAAGCCTTTCCAAGCGGCTGATCTCGTCAGCAGTCAGCTCAATCCGTGCCGCCTTTGCCGCCTCCTCAACCTGATTTACCTTCGTTACTCCGATAATTGGCAGCGTGCCTTTTGCAATCGCCCATGCCGTCGCAACCTGCGCAGGACTGGCATCAAAACGTGTCCCTATGATTTTCAGCTCATCAATCAATGCTGTCAGTTCTTTCAGATGCGGGTTATAAGCCTCTCCTCTCCCGGTTCCCTCCGGGAATGGTTTTTCCTCACTGTACCGTCCGGTAAGCGCTCCCTGTTCCAACACCATGTAGGAATAGAATGTAATTCCATTCTTCTTACAGTAATCAAGGATACCTGCACGCTCCGAAGAACGGTGTAACAGACTGTAATGGTTCTGCACCGCAGAAATTTTCAAGCCCTCTGCCGCAAGAATTTCATTCGCCCTTTTTATCTGCGCAAGGTTGTGGTTGGAAACGCCGATTGTCTTAATCTGTCCGCTTTTTGCCAGTGGGATTAAATCCGGCGTCCATTTTTCGACATCCATCGGATTGTGTATCCAGTAAACATCAATCACATCGGTATGCAGACGTTCCTTGCTTCCATCAATCATTTCCTGCATGGCATCCGGCGAGCTGCTGGCTATCTGCGGCGTAAATTTTGTGGAAAGGATAACGCTGTCCCGATGCACATCTTTTACAAAATTGCCAAGGATACGTTCAGAGGTCCCTTCTCCATAAACCGCTGCCGTGTCCCACAGGTTCAGCCCACACTCCATTGCTTTCTCAAACACCGGTTTCAATTCTTCTTCAAATAAATGGTTTCCAAATACCTGATCCCCTCCGGCTGCTCCTGCACCCCAAGACCAGGCTCCTAATGCAATTTTCGGTAATGTTGTACTCATTTTTAAATCCTCCTGTTTTCTATTTTTATTTCATATTTTCTTTAAAAAACTGCTCCAGTTTATCAAACGGAATCTTTTCCATATTGTCATACAAATCCACATGATCCGCATCTGGGACAATCACCAGTTCTTTCGGTTCTGAAGCCGCAGCATAGGCATCTTCCGAATAATAGCGGGAATGGGCATTCTCACCGGCAACCAGCAGAATCGGGCGGGGCAATACCTCTTTGTTATTGTTTTTTTATTTTATAAAGCAGATAATCAAGACAGTCTATCTGCCTCTGACTCTCGTGGAGGGAACCAAGCAAAACCTTTCTATGCCTTACAAGTATCGGCAACATATCCGTAAACCGACCTTCCTTTGCAAAGACCATACATTGCTCTGCCGTCTGCTGGTCACAGCCTGCGTCAATTAAATTTTGGTAAATGCTCCCGTACACATCATTTGCTTCTGCCATCTCTTACCCTCCGAGAGCAAATTTGAAACTGTTTTCTTTTAAATTTGCTCTTTCTCTAATTCTAATTCACTGCAATCAAAATATCAAATACATATAAAATATCAGTTTTCATACCTAAAAAGTATTTATAGCTTAATACCAGACCCTCCATTAAAATGGAGGGTCTGATGTAAAGAAAAATGGCATTACCATTAGCACAACATAAGATGCCAAGCGAAACCACTTTACCGCATCCGGTATTTCCTTTCTCATTTTCTTTGAAAGCGCACCTGTTACCACCACCAACAGCAGAACAGGACTTACCATACTGGAAAGGCTAAAAGCAACACCAGTCACCCCCGCCAAAGAAACCGGAAGTGTAAAACAATAGCCGATCATCAGCAAAAGTGGGGCGCAGGGTGTCATGCCATAAGTCAGCCCTGCCGCAAGCATTGGAACAAAACCTGACTTTCCAACCGTTTTTTTGCACTCCTTACAACCGCTGCACTTTTTCTGCTTTTTCAGCTCCAAAAACCAACGGACAGCCAAGACTACCCCAATCACACTCATGGCTGCCTGCGAGAACAGCCGCAGATTAAAAGAACCGATATAACCGCTGTCACTGATAAACTGTCTGCTGACCAGCGCCGCAATCATACACAGCATGGAAACACTGACCATTTTTCCGAAAAAGAAACTTACAAATGAAAAAAAGCCTTTTTTTACACCGCCTGAATGGGACACCACATAAGTAGAAAGAAACGTACTGATTACCGGGCTGCAACAGGTTCCGCAGCCAAGTCCGACGGAAACAGCGGTTGTAAGCGCCATCACAAACATATCCATAATCCTACCTCCATTTCAAAAACCCGGAAAAACGCTGCACTTGCATTCTTCACATTCCGCGCTCACTGGCAATCAAAGCTGCGCCGACTGCACCGTTGAACTGCGGATATTTTGCCACATAGACATCCTTCATCATTTCTTCCTCAAAAGCCCTGTGTATGCCAGTATTCAACGCCCCGCCGCCTGTCATTAAAATATCGCCGCCTTTTTCCGATTTTTTCATCATCTTGATAATCCGCTTTGCCATCGACAGGTGCATTCCCGCCAGAATATCGCGCCTGTCAACTTTTCTTGCCACAAGCGAAATCACTTCCGACTGTGCAAATACCACGCAGGTACTGTTGATATCACACGGTGCGGTACTTTCTAAAGAAAGCGCCCCGACCTGATCGATTGTCGTTTCCAAAATCTGTGCTATGACTTCCATAAACTTCCCTGTCCCTGCGGCACATTTGTCATTCATGGTAAAATTTTTCACGTTATAATTCGCATCAAGATAAATAATTTTGCTGTCCTGCCCGCCAATATCAATGACCATGCCGGGGCGGTATTCCTTTGGCGCAGTCACACGCACCCCGTAAGCATGAGCCGTAATCTCCGATATATCATCATCGGCAACCTCAAGAATTTTGCGGCTGTATCCGGTAGCCATGATGTAGCCTATGTCTGCCCGGCTGATGCCGTACTTTTTACATAAGGCTGCCACAATTTTCTTTGCCACCCCGTTATTGTCAATTCCCGTGGGATATACCACGGTGCCGACTACTTTTTTATCTTTCATAAGGGCGGCTTTCAGATAGGTAGAACCGCCATCCAGCCCAAGATAGTATTTTTCCATAGCCGTTACGCCTCCTTTTTCAGTTCCTTTAATTTAATCCCGCAGCATAAACAAGCTCTGCCGGAACCATGACGCACAAGGTTCCGATGCTTTTCATATCTTTCGGTTTCTGTATATCTGTCAACTTAATGTAAATATTTTCCAGTACGTCAAAGAAAGGCTTTGCCGCATCCGGCATTTCAGAAAGCGCCTTTGCACGTTTCAGGTAAGATGCCGCCACCCTCGTAGACTTTCTGATAAATAATTCCCGCTGCCTTTCATTGATCCCATTTGGCTCTGCCATAATCTCCACTCCTTTCAATCCATGAAGAATCGCTGCCCTTGCGATTCTTCGGTGTGAAGCTTTAGATTTTCTTTGCGGGCGTCTTTTGGCCGCTTAGAAAATCTCTTCACACTTTTTTCCCTGAGAACTTGGACATGAACGCTTTCCTTGATGACTTGTAAATCGCTTTTCCGCAGAAAGTCATGGATAACGCATTGTCCTCCGGGCATTTATGGATACATTCTCCGCACATCATACAGTCCACTGTCTGCACATTTTCCTTTTCCCTCTCCGTGTATATGCTTTTAATCCGCATCGGGCAGGCATGATAGCAGGCTCCGCATTCCGTACAGGAAGTACAGTCTTTTTTTAGCTTGAACAGATTAAACCGTTTGAAAAGACCCATCAGATACCCCATCGGGCAGATAATGCACCAAAAGCGTTTGATGAAAAAGCTGCCTACCAAAATCACGACCGCAAAAAATCCGCCAAGATATAAATTTGTCCAATAGCCGCCCTGTGCGGTTGTAAACCCTTTCAGCGGGCAGATGTCGCAGAAATCCCCGCCTGTAAACGCAAACCCCAAAAACAGCAGTATCCACACCCACTTAATCGGCTGCAAAAAGCGGTTTATCCGGTCTGTAACAACAATCGGACGGATATGTAACGCCTGCCGCAGCTTATCCATCAAGTCCTGCAAAAGACCAGCCGGACAAAGGAATCCGCAAAGGATACGCCCAAGAAAGATAAAGCAGAAAAGTGTTGTCACTAAAAACAGAATTCCATAGGTCATGTTGCGCACAGGGAAATCAGCGCCAAATCTTCCAAACAGTGCCGGAAGATGCGACAGATAATAACATGGCACTTCCACCACCTGATCCAGATTAAACGGACAACTGAATACGGGTATGGAAATCTCATTCAGCGTCTGTCCCTGATGAATCAGCCTTCCGGCGTATGTCCACAGGAACATACCTGTAAACAGGCACAGCCACCGGACAAATAAAAACTTAGAGGTGGTTTTCTGGTGCAGCGTACCCGGATAGATGCCTGCACGCTCTCTGGAATAAACTGCATAAGCCGGATTGTTTCTCTCCATGCGGTTCCGTATCAGATAAACCGCCACTATACCAATGCCCGCCAAAGCAAAAATTACTAAAAGCGGCAGGTGCGCTTTCCAAAAATGTACCGAAAAATACGGATAATCTTCCAGTGCATAGTGCATACGGTACACAAGTATTCCGTCCGGAGAATAGACGGCCGTAAATCCCTCCCGTATATCCCTGTTTGGAAGACCCTGAATCCACCCATGCTCATCTGTCCGGTATCTTTTCTGTTCCCCGTTATAAGAGGTCACAAGAACCTCCGCATCTTTAAGAATTTCATTTTTGTAATAGACCATGATATACTTACGTTCTGCAAACACCAGTTCAAACGGAATTTCCTCTGTCAGAAATCTCTGAGGTGCAGGGTTAAAAGCATTTGCTCCCAAATCCGCCCGTGCGTAGTCGTAAACCTTTTCCGCCTCGCCGTCTCCGTCTATATCCAGTTCTGTCATGGGGAGCGCTGCAATAAAATGTCCCAATGAATCCTGCCTGATTGGATTTTCATTTCCTTTGGTTACAAAAATCCCTCCCGTCTGCGAAAGTGCATAGGTGGTCAGGCTTTCTTCCTGAATTTCCTCATTTATCCCGTAATAAACTGCCTTTCCTCCGTCCCCATAGGAAAACCATACAGAGGTATCTGCGGACAATGGCTTTTCTTCTTCCGTTTTTGCATATTGGTAATCTGGAACATTCATATGAAAGTCATACAGGACAAAATCCTTTGCAAAAAAAGCTGACACAATCAGAAACGCACAGACGGCACATACAACCGCCGTCCCTATTTTTCTTTCTTTCATTCCATTATCCCTATCCTTTCCATAACCTGCGGCATTTGCGCCTGCGGCGCAAATTCATATGTGAAATCTCTGATTTCACATTGCCACCGTTTCCTTTCCAAATCTTGCGTATCTGCGCTGGTTCAAAATTTCCGAAAATGCCTCCAGACGGATACGAAGCTGCTCTATATCCTGATAGTTGTAATCCGTTTCCAACCGGAACACCGGAATATCCAGCTTTTCAAACAGTTCCTCAAAACGCCCTAATTCAAAGTCATACTCAATCTGCCCTTTCAGGACATGATAAACAACGCCGTCTATCTCTTTTTCTGTAAGCAGTTTTTCAATGCGCCCATACAACGAATTGTTTTTTACATAGGCTGGAGAAGTGTCATTCCTATAAAAAATATCTGCCGCCTTTTCTTTCTGCATCTGTTCCAAACCTAAATCGTCCTGCATGGAAAGCGTCGTATAATCCGCCTGCAGGAATAGTTCAAGCCCGACTTCCTCAATCAAAAATGGAACCTTATAATTCGGGAAATACACCGGAGAGCCAAGCAACAAAACTTTACTCTTTTCATTGTTCCGGTGCTTATGCTCCTTTCGTAGTCTCTCTGTCAGGCATTCCAACTGAACGCTCCATTCCGAAAGATTATCCGCACAGTAATAGCTGCCTAAAATGAACATTCTTCCAGTTCCGTTCAGCGTATTCTCTGATACTTCCATAAAATCCTGTATCTGCTTCTTTGCCCTGGAAATCTGTTCCTGAGATTTTTGCAGAACTCGTTTTGTCAATGGTCTTTTCAGATGAAGTGAGACAGCATCCCGGCACGCCTCATACTGCCGCCTCCATTCCATAAGCGTCTGAGCGTCTTTCACTGGCGGGAAATGAAAGGTATGTACCTTAAATCCCCTTGATTTCAGGACATAAGCAAGTTTTCTTGTGCTGTCACTGACCAAAGGTATCAAAATCAATGAATTTTCCGCAAGACCGGAAAGAACATATCCAAGCCCTGACCTGCTGACCGGATCAGTGTCCCTCGGCACCATATCATCCGCCCACATGGAACTTACCCTGCTCCCGCCCAAAATCCAGTAAGGCATTTTGCCAGACACAAGGACTAATTCCTCCGGAATGTTGGAACCAATCACAACAATGTCGGAATTATTTTTTTCAAGATCTGTAAGATACCGATTGATAACACATTTTATAAAAAAACGCAGTTCTTTATATGCTGGCATTGTTTTCACAAGCCTTTGCAATACGTCTCTCATTTCTTTTTTATATGCACTTAGATTTATCCTGTTTTCCATATCAGACATAACAATCCACCTCCAGTTATTATCATAAGTTATTTTATATCTGATATCAAATACATATACAGAATAGTATTCCATACTTGAAAAGTATGGTTTTTTCTGCTATTGTTAAGACAGCGACATTCTCAAGGAGGTTATACACTTGGATATTCGGGTATTACAGTATTTCCTTGCGGTTGCAAGGGAGGAAAGCATAACAAAAGCAGCGGAAGCTCTGCGCATGACGCAGCCGCCGCTTTCCAGACAGTTAAAAGATTTGGAAGAAGAATTAGGGAAACAGCTATTGATTCGCGGAAGTAAAAAAGTCACACTGACTGAGGACGGAATGCTGCTGCGCAAACGTGCAGAAGAATTAGTTGATTTAATGGAAAAGACAAAGGCGGAGCTTACATCTTCCAGTGAGAACATCGGCGGCGATATTTATATCGGCTGCGGGGAAACCGAAAGCATTTCCTTTTTGGCACAGGCAGCACAGGATTTGCAGAAAAAACACCCTCTCATTCATTACCACATTTACAGCGGTGATGCGGAGCGTGTTATGGAAAAACTGGATAAGGGTTTAATTGACTTCGGATTGCTGGTTGGAGAAGCGGACATCAGCAAATATGATTATCTCAAACTTCCACAAAAAGACTTATGGGGCGTGTTGATGCGAAAAGACAGTCCGTTAGCGGAAAAGGAAACGATCTGTGCAGAGGATTTGTGGGATAAGCCTCTGATTGTATCCCACCAGACCTCAATCAATACAGAAATGTTCCAATGGTTAAAGGCTGATATTTCCAAGCTCAATATTGTCGCAACCTATGATTTGATTTACAACGCCGCACAGTTTGTCAAAAAGGGCTTTGGATATGTGATTGCATTGGACAAACTAATTAACACGACGGGGGATAGCAATTTATGTTTCAAGCCGCTTTTCCCCGCATTGGAAGCGGAACTTTGCATTGTCTGGAAAAAATATCAGGTTCTTTCAAGAGCTTCCAGTGCATTTTTGCAACAATTGAAAGCACAAAAGCATCTGCCATAGCTGCCGTATTTCCATGCAACCGAGGGCTGCCGTTCAACACTAAAATCTTCATTATTTAATCCTCCAAAGAAAAGGTCACAATCACATCTTTGCTGCCCAAAGCATCCTCCCAGCCGGTAAGGTCATCAATTCTTCCCAGTCTTGTATAACTCCAAGAGTTGGAACCGTAAAATATCACAATCTGGTTTCCCTGATACAGAACGATGTCCCCTGCTTTTGTCGTGATCTGGCTGTTATTGGTGGGAAGGCTTCTTCCTAATGATCCCACTTTTTCAAAGCCGGAATAATCGCTCATCTGGATGACCACTGGTTCCGTTTCCATCATTTCCACGAAAACATCTGTGGCATCATTGTTTTCCAAGGTGGCGGTAAAATTGATACCACCAATCCGTACATTCATTTTCATTTCCACATTTTCCTCCTCATTAACACCGTTTTCAAACGTATCATATTCCATTGTTCCACTATCAAATGTTTCTGACTGTATTGATTCTTCCGTTTCCGTATTTGGATGAACCGATAAGGACATACCGTTTTCTGCCTGTAAATCAGTATTTTTCCCATTCTGGCTGTTTCCACATGCTGTAATCGTGAGGAAAACCGTAAAAAGCGCCGCCATGCAGATAAGTCTTTTCATATCCCGCCTCCTACCTCCAGAATCCTGTCAGGCCGGACGGCACATTTTACAGTCATTCTTTTCCTGTCCGATGATCACAACTTCACCTTTCGCATCTTCATCAT
>JAIECJ010000102.1 GCA_029068555.1 Lachnospiraceae bacterium | reverse complement strand
CACTACGATCCCCGGTGCATCGCGCAACGGCTTGAATCTGGTGGTGGCCAGGCGCAGGTTGCGCATCCCGCGCGGCATCATATAACAGGCGCAGCTCCCGGTTTCCGAAGATATCCTGTGCTATGGCAGCAGTTTCTTTGTTTAGATAGTATTCTTCCTGCGGTTCTGTTCCCGTAAGGTAGTCAATTGTCACACCGAAGTAATCAGCCAGCTTTTGCAGGGTCTTTGTCGTAGGCAGGCTTTTTCCGCTTCTCCAGTTGCTGAGCGCGGTCTGGGAAACGCCAGTATCTTTTGACACCTTATAGGAAGAGATACCTTTGCTTTGTAATAATTGTTCAAAATCTTTGTACATTCTTTATGCTCCTTTCACAAATAGAACATATTTTCGAAAATTAGCGGTAAAATCCATTGACGCCTTACACAAAACAGAGTAATATATACTTACGCAAACGAAAGTAATTGAATAAAATACTTTTGTTAAGTAGCTTATTTTACGAAATATGGTAATTGTGTAATAGAAAGTATATCATTGGACAAAAGTATTTACAATATATTACTTACGAAAGATGTTGCAAAAATTACAAAAGAAAGGAAAGAAAATATGACAGCAAAAGAATATTTACAACAGTTGCAGAAGCTTAATGTGGTAATCAGCCAGAGAATTTCAGAAAAAGATGACCTCCGGTCAAGACTTTTAAGAATAGGAAGTACTGACTATTCAAAGGAGCGTGTACAGACAAGCCGATCGGCGGGTGCGGGGTATGAAAAGCAGATCGTCAGGATAATCGGCCTTGAAAATGAGATTGACAGCCTGATTGACAATTATGTTGACCTAAAGCATAAAATTATCGGTGAGATTCATAATATCAACAAGGCAGACCATATAAAGCTGCTTTATAAAAGGTATGTTGAGAACAAAATGCTTGAAGTGATTGCTGATGAAATGAGCTATAGCTACCAGTACATAAAGGAGCTGCACAGGCACGCCTTGGAGGAATTTTCAAGTACCTACCCAAACCTACCTTGAGATGTGCTATTATGATATTGTAAAAAATCACCCGTTACAAGTACTGGTGATTTTGAAGGGAGGTGGTGGTGTGACAAAAGCTGCCTGGCACATAAATAGTAATTAGGGAGGTGGATGCAATGATAAATTCCATAATCGAATCAGTCAGCACCTCCTTAAGTGCTGAATTTGGTGATGGCTTCACAATCTATACAGAATTGCTTGAACAGGGTTTTGACAGACCTTGTTTTTTTGTCTTCTGTTCCAGCGCTGCAAATCAGCTGATTCATGGAAACAGGTATTTCAGGGAGAACCGGTTTTGTATTCGGTATGTTCCATCTGACAAGGAACAGGAAAACAAAGAATGCAATGCGGCTGCCGAAAGGCTTTACTGTTGTCTTGAATATATCACTGTTTCCGGAAAAAAAGTGCGCGGCACGAAAATGAAGTGTGAGGCGGCAGACGGGGTGTTGAATTTTTATGTAAACTTCGACCTGTTTGTTTACAGGGAGAAAGAACCCGTTCCAGTCATGGCGGAGGTTTCTGTGGCAACTTCAATGGAAGCGAAAGATTAAGAAAGGACAGGTGATGAAATGGCAGAAAAAAAGAAAGTTCAAGAGACGGCAAAATTCTATTCAAAAGAACAGCTGATTCTATCTGGGCACTTCCAGGACAGAAGGGATATTGTAAGTGCCCTTTTAGATTCCGGAAAACAGTATACTGTAAAAGACGTGGATGAAAAAATCAGAAACTATATGAAAGGTAAGGTGAGTGAACAATGGCATTAGGAGGAGGAACATTTTTCGTACAAAACAAGGAACTGCCAGGGGCTTATATGAATTTTGTATCAAAGGCATCTGCATCGGCATCCCTTTCTGGGAGGGGAATCGCAACAATGCCCCTCGAGCTGGACTGGGGCGTTTCTGGTGAAATTTTTGAAGTGACGAGTGGGAATTTCCAGAAAAACAGCATGGAGCTTTTTGGATATGCATATACCAGCGACAAACTGAGAGGTCTCAGGGACTTGTTCCTGAACACAAAGACGCTTTATGGTTACCGTCTGAATGGAAACGGAAAGAAGGCTTCCAACAGTCTCGCTGAGGCATTGTACTGCGGCGTGCGCGGCAATGACCTCAAAATCTCGGTTCAGACAAGCGTGGACGACGAGTCCCTGTTTCATGTGAAAACCATTTTGGGAAGCGAGATTGTAGATGAGCAGACCGTTGCAGCGGGAGATGCGCTGAAAGATAATAAGTTTGTAAAATGGAAGTCTGGGATTGTGCTGGAAGCGGCTGCGTCGATGCCGCTAACGGGTGGTGAAAACGGACAGGTGAGCGGCGCCGATCACCAGGCATATCTGGATAAGGCAGAATCATACACTTTCAACACGATGGGGGCGGTTGTAACTGACGATACCACAAAATCGCTGTACGCTGCTTACAATAAGCGGCTGCGCGATGAGCTGGGCATGAAATTCCAGCTTGTTCTTTACGATTATGCAAAAGCGGATTATCTGGGCGTTATCAGTGTAAACAATAAGGTTCTCGATGATGGATGGAGCGCTGCGGGTCTTGTGTACTGGGTGACAGGCGTGTCAGCTGGCTGCGCGGTCAATAAGAGCAGCCAGAACAAAATTTATGACGGCAGTTTTACTGTCGATACGCCCTATACACAGAGCCAGCTGGTAGCGGCAGTCAAGGCAGGTAAGTACACATTCCATTTGGTTGGGACGGAAGTCTGTGTACTTGAGGATGTCAATACGATGGTTACAACTTCAGATACCATGGGGGACATTTTCAAGGATAACCAGACTGTCAGGGTGATGGATCAGATTGGCAATGATATCGCGGTGCTTTTCAACACGAAGTACCTTGGTGTCGTTCCAAATGATGCCGCAGGACGAATTTCCCTTTGGTCAGATATTGTGAAACACCATGAGCAGCTTCAGGAAATCAGGGCGATAGAGAATTTCTCTGATGCGGATGTGAAAGTGGAGCAGGGAGATACGAAAAAATCGGTTGTGGTGACGGATGCCGTGACGGTCGTGAATGCGATGGGCAGACTGTACATGACTGTTACAGTGGCGTAAGAAAGGAGCGGGGCAAATGAATGATAATGTAGTGATGAAAGCGAAAGATACAGTATTTGCGGCGTTGGCAGAGTGTTTTATCACAATCGGCACACGCCGCTATAATTTTATGCAGGCAATTAACCTCGAGGCAAAGTTTGAGAAAAACAAGACGGAGGTACCTATTCTGGGAAAGACTGGAAAGGGAAACAAGGCTTCCGGATGGAAGGGGACGGGCAGCGCCACGTTCCATTACAATACTTCTATCTTCCGCCAGATGATGATTCAGTACAAGGAAACTGGTGAGGATGTCTATTTTGAAATTCAGATTTCCAATGAGGACAAGACTTCCGCAGCAGGACGCCAGACAATCATCTTGATGGACTGTAACATTGACGGTGGCATTCTGGCAAAGTTTGATGCAGATGGAGAGTATCTTGACGAGGAGATGGATTTCACTTTTGAAGATTTCAAGATGCCGGAAGCATTCAAAGACCTTGAAGGCTTTTGACCAATTGATGATAACAGCCCCAGACCTTTTATGTGACAATATATAAGAGGCATTATTACTTGGGCGGTTAAATGCCGCAACGTATTGCGCCGGATAAATCTTAATGTGCAGGGCAAAAGATTGAGCTGCAGCAATTGATGACAACGCTGCAGATGGAGATTTGGGCAAATAAGATGTTGTGATATTTAGCTGCCAGAGCAATATTATACACATGGGTAGGAGAGATGTTCTCCTACTCAATGAAACAGAAAAGGAGAATGTAAAATGTCAAAATTCAGCAGATTTATGAAGTCCAATAAAACAGAAAAGAAAAATGGGTTTTATGCCCCGACAAAATCCCTTTGTGATGAGAATGGAAATCCTCTGGAATGGGAGTTCCGTCATATTACGTCAAAGGAGAATGAGACCTTTCGGGATGACTGTACCATTGAGGTTCAGATAACCGGAAAACCCAATATGTTCCGCCCGAAACTTCAGTCCGGAAAGTACATCCAGAAAATGATTGCGGCATCCGTTGTCACGCCTGACCTGTATGATGCCCAGCTGCAGGATTCCTATGGAGTGAGCACGCCAGAGGAACTTTTGCTTGCAATGGTTGACGACCCGGGGGAATACACGGATCTGGCGGCGTTTGTCCAGAATTTCCAGGGATTTAACACCTCCTTTGAGAACAAGGTGGACGAGGCAAAAAACTAATTGAGGAAGGGGATTGGGAGGCAAATTTTGCATACTATTCCCTTCTGAAACTCCATATTCTGCCCTCTGTTTTCCTCGCCATGGACGAACAGGAGAAAGCGTTTGTCGTGGCGGCAGTCAAATTGAAAATGGAGGCGGACAAAAAAGAAAGGAAACGTATTGAAGGGAAGCCAAAAAAGAAAGGCAGGTGATTTATACGGCTACAATCGGAGCAATGGAGGTATTTACAAGCACAGGAGCTGAGCGGTTCCGGCAGGAAGTGCAGAGCACGGACGCCATGCTGCAGCAGTTGGGCGGGACACAGAATGCAATTGCAATGCAGGCGTACAACACCAGCATTTTCCCGCCCGAAACGTGGCAGAATTTGAATAGTATGGCAGTCAGGATTGACAATGTACGGCAGCGCATCCAGCAGATAGAAAGCAATCCCCGCAATATCGGTACAGATGTGGCAAACACGCAACTGGAACAGTTGCGGATGCACTTAGGCCAGGCAGTGCAGGAACAGGGGCGGGTCAATCAGGCAGTGCAGAACATGGACGTGCAGGAAGCGGAGGAATCCTATATGCGCCTGTCGCAGACGATAGGGGACACGGAGCGGTTTATCCGCGACAATGCCAATGCGCAGGGGCGGTTTAACCGTGACATTCAAGACGGAACGGGTAGCGCGGCACGCCTGAAAAATGTGATTGCAGATGTAGTAGGCAGTTTTACCGTTACGGAGGGGCTGAAGAAGGCAAAAGAGCTGATTGACGGCTGTACGGCAGCATTTGACGCACAGATGAATGCACAAATGCGTCTTGTCAGCGCGCTTGCAAATATGCCAAGCAACAGTGTGCAGCTTGAAATTGGTGCAGCAGCTGACACGACGGCACTCACTGCGGCGTATGGCCAGATTACTGCAAAGGCAAAGCAGATACAGGAAAACGGCATCTATGGCAACGATGTCATGACTATGGCAGCAGCGGAGCTTTCGACACACTTTCGCAATACGGATGCTGTCGAAATGATGATGGACGCACTTGCAGATTATGCTGCGGGGATGTCAGGCGGCAGTGCGGTTGACGCAGCGGGAATGTCAGGCTATGCCGCGGATTTGGGTAGACTGCGTGTTGAAAACTATGGCGCACTGACGAAAAGCTGCATATCATTGACACAGGCCCAGAAAGCCATTATTTCCGGAGAGGCTTCGAGAGAACAGATTGCGTCATCCCTTGGGGAAGAATATCTTGCCATGTCTGCGGATATGCAGGCGGCGGCAGCCATTACGCAGGCAATTGACAAGTCATGGTCTGGGCTGTATGAGAAGATGGGCAATACCCCGCAGGGAAAGATAGTGAAAATGACCAACGCATGGAATAACATGCGGGCGGTCATGGGTGGACAGCTTTATCCGTATGTGCTTTTGTTTGTGGATGCCATTACTGAAAACTGGGGGACTATTCAGACGGTACTTGGCGGCATTGTAACAGGACTGCAGGTTATGCTTGGCGCTCTGTCATGGCTGTTGGAGAGAGCGTTTGGCTTTGCGCAGGCAGTGATAGACAACTGGGGATGGATAAGCCCTGTTATTTATGGCATCGCTGCGGCATTGGCAGTTTACTATGGATGGCAGCTGTTGTGCGCCGCAGCAATTGGACTGATGAATACGGCAAGAGGTATTATCATCGGCGTAACGCAGGCACAGGCGGCATTGAATGCAGTGATGAACGCAAATCCGATTATGCTGGTTGTGCTTGCAGTGACTGCCCTGATTGCGCTTTTCTATGCGCTGGTAGGGATAATTAATCAGTTTGCAGGAACTTCTATATCCGCCACAGCATTAATCTGCGGGGCATTTATGGTTGCGCTTGCATTTATCGGCAATATTCTGATTGGATTGTGGAATATTGTCGTGGATGTGTTTGTGCTGATTTATAACCTTGTCGCGGAGGTTGCTAATTTTATAGGAAATGTCTTTGACGATCCAATCGGGGCAGTCGGCCGACTCTTTTTTGGACTGGCAGACACTGTGCTTGGCGTGCTCGAAACACTGGCATCCGCCATCGACACAGTTTTTGGTTCGAATCTTTCCGGTGCAGTCGCCGGATGGCGGGAGTCGCTTGGCGGAATGGCGGATGATGTCTTTGGAAATGGAAAAGAAATCATGGAAAAAATGGACGCTTCCAGTATGCATCTGGAACGTTTTGAATGTAGCGGAGCGATGGAGGCAGGATTTGCATTCGGCGACAGAATTGATGGACGTGTTGCAAAATTTGATCTATTGTCCATCTTTGGAACGGCTGGTATTCCATCTGCGGAAGATTTTGTGGGGACGCTGGCAGGCAGTGACACTGGAAACAGTGTTGATGAGATTGCCGGGAATACGGGCGCTATGGCGGAATCCATGAACATAACCGTGGAAGAACTCAAATACCTGCGTGACATTGCGGAACAGGAGGCAATTAACCGTTTTACAACCGCGGAAATCACCATCGAACAGACAAACCACAACACCATTAAAAACGGAATGGATTTAGACGGCATTATGTCCAATATGACGGATATGGTGAACGAAGCAGTCTATATCTCAACGGAAGGGGTGCATTCATAATGTCGAAAAACGGATATGATTTTTATTTAGGGAAATGCCTGCTGCCAGTGGCGCCGCCAAAGCTTACGGTCAGCATCAGCAACGCAAATCAGACAGTGACCCTGATTAATGAGGGGGAAATCAATATTTTGAAGCAGGCAGGGCTGACGGATATTTCATTTGAATGTATGATACCACAGATGAAATATCCGTTTGCGGTTTATAAATCGGGGTTTAAGGGCGCTGATTATTTTCTCGGCTGTTTTGAGGCGCTGAAAACAAGCGGACAGCCGTTCCAGTTTATCGTGTGCAGAAGCAGACCGGATGGAAAGCGCCTGTTTGACACCAATATGAAGGTGTCCATGGAAGATTATAAGATCATTGAGGATGCAAAAGAGGGATTTGATCTTACCGTGCAAATAAAATTGAAACAATGGAGGGAATATGGGGCAAAGACGGTAAACATTAGTTTTAATATGGAAAGAGCAAAAGCGAGTGCTGAGCCAGAGCGGGAGACAACGAATTCGCCGGCTCCCAAAACGCAGCAGACTTATACAGTGGCGAAAGGCGACTGCCTTTGGAATATTGCTAAAAAGTTTTACGGAAACGGTTCAAAATATTCTGTTATATACAACGCAAACAAAAGTGTGATCGGAGGAAATCCAAATCTGATTTATCCAGGGCAGGTATTGACCATTCCAGTAGTTTAGAAAGGAGGGCAGATAGTGGGGATCGAACTTTTAATCGGAAATGAACTAGGAACAAAGGCATATCTTCCGGCAGTAGAGGAGGGGATTGAGTGGTCTACCGAACGAAAAGGCACTCCTGGAAAGCTGACGTTCAAAGTGCTAAGCGATAATGTGCTTGATTTTTCGGAAGGCAACGCAGTGCGTATGAAAGAAAATGGTGATGAGATATTTTTCGGGTTCGTGTTCAGCCAGCAGCGGTCAGCGGGGCGGTTGATTACCGTCACAGCATATGACCAGCTGCGGTATTTAAAGAATAACGATACCATTGTCTATGAGAACAAGACGGCAGACCAGCTTATACGGATGATTGCAGCAGATTACAGGCTGAAAACCGGAACATTGGAAGGTACAAGCTATGTCATTAAATCGAGAGTTGAGGAAAATACTTCCCTTTTTGAGATGATCCAAAATGCCCTTGACTGTACACTCGAAAATACAGGGGAGATATTTGTCCTATATGATGATTTTGGAAAAATCACATTGAAACATCTGTCATCTATGGCAGTGGGAAGTGCAGGGGCTTACTTGATGCTGGATGAGGAAACAGGTGAAAACTATACATATACTTCGTCCATTGACGAAAATACGTTCAATAAAATCAAGCTGACTTATGACAATGAGGAGACCGGATTCCGGGAGGTTTATATTGCACAGGATTCTGGCAATATCAACAGATGGGGCGTTCTGCAGCACTTTGACACACTCAGTAAAGGGGAAAACGGTCAGGCAAAGGCCGACGCACTTTTAAAACTTTACAACAACAAAACCCGCAGCCTTAAATTGACAAAGGCGCTGGGGGATAACCGGGTGCGCGCTGGCAGCCTGGTTGTTGTCAGTCTTGATCTTGGAGACATAAAGGTACAAAATTTCATGCTTGTGGAAAGCTGCAGGCATATATACAAGGAGAGTGAACACTGGATGGATCTGACATTAAGGGGAGGTGCGTTTATTGGCTGATGCAAACGGATTTGTGGAAGCGTTGAAAAAGGCGGCAAGGGTTGAGCGGGAGGCTTCGAAGCCTGTCAGCGTGTATTTTGGGGAGGTCGTATCAAAGACACCCCTGAAGATTAATGTGGAGCAGAAAATGATTCTCAGCGAACAGCAGCTTATTTTGACAAGAAATGTTACAGATTACATGACGCCTGTAACGGTTCGGTGGGAGACGGAAAAGGGTATTCTTACAGATGGCAAAACGACGGCAAATCCGGCGCATGTGCACGGACTGGCTGGGCAGAAGAATTTTCTTATACACAATGCGTTGGAAACAGGGGACGCGGTCATCTTGCTGCGGCAGCAGGCTGGGCAGAAATTTGTAGTACTTGACCGGATAGGAGGTGTGCCATGATTCCTTCAACAGTTGGATTTCTGGGTAAGGAATTTGAGATTGCAGAACAGCCAGGGATGACTTACAGAATGCAGACAGAGGAAAAGCGCGTGCGTGGACACACAGACGGACTAGAGGCAGTGCAGCAGGCAATTTATAAAATCATTATGACAGAGCGGTATCAGTATATTATGTACAGCTGGAATTACGGGATTGAACTGCTTGACCTGTTTGGCGAACCGGTTACGTATGTGTGTCCGGAATTAAAACGCCGGATTTCAGAAGCGCTGCTTTGGGACAACCGCATAAAAAGCGTTGACAATTTTCAGTTTGAATTTCCGCAAAAAGGCGCGGTGCATGTGGCATTTACGGTGCATACCGTTTATGGCGATGTTCAGGCAGAAAGGGAGGTGGATTTTTAATGTATGAGGACATAACATATGAAAAGATTCTTGACCGGATGCTCGCGCGCGTTCCGGATAAATTTGACAAGCGGGAAGGCTCTGTCATCTGGGATACACATTCTCCGACAGCAATAGAGCTTCAGATACTTTATATCGAGCTTGACCGCGTCCTGCGCGAAACATATGGCGATACCGCCTCAAGGGAATTTTTAATCCTGCGGTGCAGGGAGAGGGGCATTGTTCCGCATGGGGCGGAAAAGACCGTTCTGAAAGGGGAGTTTGTCCCGACGGACATAGACGTCAGCGGGCAGCGGTTTAATATTGGTGCATTAAACTATACTGTGACAGAAAGAATTGCGGACGGAGAATACCGCGTTGTGTGTGAAACTGCCGGAAAGGCAGGAAACCAGTTCCTGGGCGCAATGACTCCGATGGAATATATAAGGGGTCTTAAAACTGCTGAACTGACGGAAATCTTGATTCCCGGAGAGGACGAAGAGGATACGGAAGACTTGCGTCAAAGGTATTTTGCATCGTTTGATGAAAATGCTTTTGGAGGAAACCGGTCTGACTATCTGGAAAAAACAAACGCAATTCCCGGAGTAGGGAGAACAAAAGTTACCAGAATATGGAACAGTGCCATATCCCCGGCGGACATGATGCCAAAGCAAAGCGTGGAACGCTGGTACAACGATATTAAAGGGACGTTAGACGACGAAGTACAGAGCTGGCTGGATGTTGTGTTCCATGCCGCGAAACAAAAGAAACTGACAACAGGGGGGACGGTGCTATTGACAATTATTAATTCGGAATTTGGCGCTGCATCGGACACCCTTGTACAGACAGTGCAGACAATCATTGACCCGGAAGAAAATGCTGGTGAAGGGTATGGGATTGCACCCATTGGACATGTGGTAAAGGTGGAGAGTGCCGTTGCCAGAGAAATCTGTGTCTGTGCGGACATCATTTTTGACATAGGATATGGATGGGATAATCTGCAAAATTCCATTGAGGAGGCTGTTTCTTCGTATTTAATGGAACTTAGGAAAGCATGGGCAGATGCTTCAGTCCTGATTGTGCGGGTCAGCCAGATTGAAAACCGGATTTTAAGCATTGCAGGAATTATTGATATACGGGACACGTGTTTGAACGGTTCAGCGGAGAATCTGATTCTGAAAAAAAATGAGATTCCTGTGTTTGGGGGTGTTAGCAGATGACAAGAGAAGTCAGTCTTGTGCCCTACCTTCCACCGTTTATAGCTGAATACAAAGAAATAAGCACGGCATTGGAAGCGGAAAATCCGGAGTTTGGTATGGTTTGGAAAACGGCAGATTCCGTACTAAGAAATGCGTTCATTGCAACAGCAGATGAATATGGAATATCGAGGTTTGAGAAGCTTCTGGGCATTCTGCCGTCGGCAGGAGACACACTGGAAGACAGGCGTGCACGTGTGCAGGCAGTATGGTTCATCTCGCTTCCGTATACATGGAGGATGCTGGTACAGAAGATGGACGGAATATTTGGCACGGCTTACGGTATGGTGTTGGAACAAAAGGGGGCGTACACAATTCGCCTGACAGCAAAGCTGGAATTGCAGTGGCAGGCAGATGAGCTTATCTGGGTGATGGAGAGAATGTTGCCGTGTAATATGGGTGTGTTTGTGAAAACAGTACTGCCAATGGACGCAAAGACACCTGCACCAGTATTAAAATCGGACTGGATTGTCTATGCGATAGAGTACAGGGGAGCAGTTATACACAGCAGGGAGTGCATTCGCCTGAAAGCGGTATGCACGTACATGAGACTGCCTTTCTGGGGCAGTCTCATGTACACAGGAAACATAAAATATGACGGCACGTCAAAATACAATGCCCAACGCAATTACTGGATGCGTATCGGGACAAGGCATATGCTGGGCTGGCATGTAGAACAGGCAGTCAGGCTTGTGCAGACAGCTGCCTGGCTGCACACTCGGAGCACGCAAGACGCAAGTCTGCGTGCAATGTCTTGCGGATACGGTGTCAGGCATGACGGGCAGATAAATACAGCGGTGCAGCTGCATACGGAGTGCAAAACGCCTTGCAGCACGGTAGGAAACATATCTGTGGAAACACGTAGGAATGTTGTGCTGTATGGCGAAGTACATCAGTATGACGGCACAATGAAATACAATGCACTGCACAGAAAGGAGCATATAGAATGAACGAAAATAAAAATGTAGTAATAACAAAGACAGCAAGAATGAAACTGGTAAAGGCAAGGGCAGGCGCCGCAGCGCTTCCGCGCGTAATTGGAATGGCTTTTGGCTGCGGCGGCGTCAATGCGGACGGTACCGTGATAACGCCGTCCGGCAGCCAGACTGCACTTGTGGACGAACGTTACAGAAAAGCGGCCGACAAGTACAGCTTTCCGGACGAAACAACATGCCGGTACGAATGCACACTGCTTGCGAATGAACTTGCAAACGAGGAAATCAGCGAAATCGGACTGTACGATGAAGATGGTGATATTGTATGTATCAAAAATTTCATGCGAAAAGGCAAGGATGATGATGTCGAGCAGACCTATGTGCTGGATGACATTTTCTAGTCAGGAGGTTACGATTCACATGTCAGGAATGCGCATGAATTTCGCATTCCGTGAGAACATGATTCAGGAGTGAGGCCGGTTCAGTTTCCGGTTTCTGATTCCGTGAGAACATGATTCAGGAGTGAGGGGTGATTTTTGCGAAGCAAAATTTTAAAGATCACCCCGAATCGTTACTATGAACGGCTTCCATACCGTGAATAGTAACGTTAGGAGAGGAGGAACACTATGAGGGATTATACATCTGAAAACCCGACATTTTCTGAGAAAATTTGTATTGTGGAGGAAAGCGATCTCGTAAATGCCGAAAATGACGCTGCCGCGTCAAAACAACTTTTGCAGAATGATTTGGTACTTTCGGCGCGTCTGGATAAGTGTCTGGGCAGCGCCGGAAACAGGCTGGAATTAGATGAGGGCATTCAGTCGGACACCCTGATAGGGGCGGTCAACGAGGTTTTTCAGCTTGGCAGTGAGAGCAAACAGAAACTTGTGGAAAATCTTACTGCCATGGGCGTTGCGGCATCCACAGATGATACATGGGGAACGCTGCTGGACAAGATCCTTGACATGACAGACACATCAAAGGATACGGTCACGGCAGCAGCGCTTTTGTCCGGCTACACGGCACATGATGCTGCGGGCGTGAAGATTACAGGCACGCTTGCAGACAAATCCGTAACGACAGACCACAGTGCATCGGCATCCCTTGATGTCACTAACAAACGTTTGAAATTAAAGGTGCCAATGACTGCAAAATATGGCACCGGAAATTATCTGTATGCCGCATACAGTGCCGTTGCGTCACTGATTGGGCTCACGTCGGCAAAACTTGTCAAAAACAATACGATACTGGGAATAGCGGGTAGCAGCGGTAATATGGACACCAGCGGGGCAACGGCGGCAGCGGCTGACATATTGTCCGGCAAAAAGGCATGTGTAAAGGGCAGCCTGCTCACAGGAAGTATGGCAAACAAAGGTGCGTGGACAGGGGCAACAACAGGAAACGGTAATGTGGCGATACCCGCAGGCTACCATAACGGCAACGGCTATATTTCAGGCGCTGGGGCGTATAACAAAGGTGTAAGCGATGCGGATGCCAGAGTAAATACTGGAAGCGCCAATTATCAAAGCGGTTATAGTGCAGGCGTGAGGGATGCGGACGGGCGGGTAAACACTGGCAGTACCAATTACCAGACAGGCTATAATGCTGGGGTGAGCGCTACAAAGGTCGGGACGGCAGGCGCGGGGGATGTGCTGGTGGGAAAAACATTCACCAATTCCAGCAGCGTAGGCGCAGGCGGGACAATGCCAAACAAAGGCGGGACAACCGTTGATGCAGGAGCAGTAATACAGGATGATAATTATACATATTTTGCTGTTCCAGCCAATGGATACTACAATACAAACAGTAAGCTCAGGGCGCAAAACAGCAATTTAGTTCCTGACAGCTTTTTCGGACTGCCCTTTGTTTTAAAACGGAACAATGCAGGGGCGGGCGAGAATAAGCCTAGTACCAATGTTGCCAGACTCTATATCAGTGAAAAGTATAAAAATACAGCTTTGAGGGCATCTGGCCACATAACATCTAATACAGGACCGACTTTAAAAGTAACTATAACTGCGAATAAAAACGGTGAAGACACTGAAATATATACTTCATCGGGAAGTGGGAAACAGGACAAAGACTATTCTGCAACTATACCTGACGGAACAGAATACATAGAGATAACAGTGTATCATGGATCAACCGGACAACAGATATCTTATGAAGTCCAACTAAACAGTTTGATAGTTTCTTAAATTCATAAACGTGTAATTAAGGACATATTAAAAGCGTATTTATGTATAATGTATAATCATTCCGGACGAAACGGTGATGAAGATATGCCGATACTCTGACGTGCGCAAGTGCAGACAATGTTAGACGCGGAATAAGTACATAACAAATAGCTCTCTTGCAATACGATCAGGTCGAGACAGGAGAGCTGTTTTTTATGTGCAAAGTTGGGAAAAGAAGGAGTAAAAGATATGGATGTAGGAATTTCGAGGGAAGAGCATAAAGAATTTGCACGACGGCAGGATGAAGAAAACCATCGCCAGAACAGGCGATTAGAAGAACTGGAAGAAACCGTGCGGCAGATTGGGGCGCTGACGACTTCTGTGGAGAAAATGGCTTCCAGCATGGAAAGCATGCTGAAAGAACTTGAGAAACAGGGAAAACGCCTTGAAGTGCTTGAGGGACGCGATGGAGATATGTGGCGTAAAGTGACAGGATATATTGTGACTACGGTTGTTGGGCTTGTTGCCGGCTACATTTTTACACGCATAGGGATGTAACAGGTATCAAATATGGAAAGAGAAGAACGGTATTCACAGGAAAAAGGAACAAGACAGAAAACGGTCCCAAAACAGAAGCTCAGGAGACAGCAGAAGAAAAACAAACTGAAAGGTTTGGACAAGTATGTTATTTTCTGTTTTGTCAGTCTTATCATTTATACCATATCGCAAACAGTGGTAATCATCAAAACTGAAGCAGAGTCATCCACTCTTACGACCTGTTTTTTTAGTGTGTTTGGCGGCGAGGTGTTGCTTTGTGCCTTGATTAAAAGGTTTAAATTAAAGAGTGAGTCAAAAGAAAGTGGGGAGATTAATTAATGAATGATATTTTATATGAAATTTTTAGGCTGGTTTTATTACTGGCGGTTTTTGTAGTTACATGCTATCTCTTGCCTTTGATGAAAGGTAAGATTGGGCAGGACAGGCTTGATACCGTCACAGATTGGGTGAATACAGCAGTCCTGATGGCGCAGCAGGTATACTATGCAAAAACTGGTGCTGAGAGAAAAGCTATTGTTGTCAATCTGCTCAAAAATATCTTGGTTGCCAAGAATATAAGTATATCGGATGAACAACTTGACATGTTGATTGAGGCAGCGGTAAAGACAATGAAGATTAAGGAGGGAACAAACTATGGCAACAGCGAAACAGGCAAATGAATTTATAAAAAGAATAGCGCCAATTGCACAGGCAAAAGCAGAGGGCAGGGCAAAATGGTCCCTGCCCTCTGTCTGTATAGCGCAGTGCTGTTGTGAAAGCGCATACGGCACAAGCCCCAAAATGATGCGTGCAAACGCCATTCTAGGCATCAAGGTCGGCAAAAGCAGGGTGCATTTCGGAACGGCATGGAAAGACAAGGCATACTCCACCAAAACGAAGGAATGTTATGATGGAAAGACATACGTAAATATAACAGACATGTTCCGCGCGTATGACAATATATCAGATGCCATTGAGGACTACTATGACATGCTGGCATCATGCAGCAGATACAGTGCAGCACGAAACAGGACAGACCCTAGGGAGTGCATCACGGCAATCAAAAGCGGCGGTTATGCTACCGGCCCTGCATATGTCAACACGATAATGAATATCGTCAGCCGCTATAACCTGACGCAGTTTGACGGCGTGGTAACAAAAAAGGATGGCAGCACTGATATGACATCCATCCATAACCCGTACACAGAACCGGAAAAAAACGTCGGATGCGGCACAACCGGAAATGACGCGAAATGGGTGCAGTGGTGTCTTTGGCGCTTTGGCCTGCTTGAGGAGACTGGAATCGACGGCGTAATCGGTTTGAAATCGGTGTCCTCCATAAAAACGGCACAGACAAGGCTTGGGCTTGTGCCGGACGGAATCGTGGGAAAAAATACACGAAAGGCATTTTCCATTGCGGCTCTCTACAAAAAAGATAGAAAACAGTATCATTAAGTGATATAATCGTTTCATACTATCATTGATAAAAAATATTCGGTGGAGGTCTTGGGTCTATGGATAGAATGAAAATGGTTCAGGAGTATGTAGATGATATACTACAAAGCTGTACTGATAAAATAGAAAGAGCGTGCAGATATAAGCATTTATATGGTGTTTCACAGGCATGTGCCATGCTTGCGATGAAACGAAATGAAAATGTGGAATTAGCTGCGATTGCAGGACTTTTGCACGATATATACAGATATAAATTGCTTGACAGTACGGATCACGCGCACAAAGGCGCATTGCTTGCAGAGGATATATTATGTTCCATTGGCTCTTTTGCAAGGGATAAAATATCGCAGGCAATTTATAACCATAGTGATAAGGCTGATACAGGCGCCTTATTTGATGAAATCCTCAAGGATGCAGATGTGTTGCAGTATTGTTTATATAACCCGCTTGCGCCGGTGGCAGAACATGAAAAAGACAGATTCATGATGCTGAAAGAAGAACTGTCATAAAAAGGAGAGGAGTCGTAAATATGTATACAGCCAATAAAAAAAGATATGAAACCATGCAGTACAACCGCTGCGGCAGCAGTGGTCTGAAGCTGCCCGCAGTTTCTCTCGGGCTCTGGCACAATTTTGGCTCCAACGCCAGCTTTGACAATATGCAGTCCATGTGCCATACTGCGTTTGATAACGGCATCACACACTTTGATCTTGCAAACAACTATGGACCCGTCTATGGGGCTGCGGAGGAAAACTTCGGACGTATTCTGGCAAAAGGGCTTGGCATGTATCGTGACGAGCTTGTGGTTTCGACCAAGGCAGGTTATGACATGTGGCAGGGACCATACGGAATCGGAGGTAGCAAAAAATACTTGGTTGCAAGCCTTGACCAGAGCCTGAAACGGATGGAACTTGACTATGTAGACATATTTTACCACCACAGACCAGACCACGAGACACCCATTGAGGAGACCGCCAGGGCGCTGGATGGCATTGTGAGAAGCGGAAAAGCGCTCTATGTCGGAATTTCCAATTATAATAAAGAAGAAACAATTGCAATCGCCGCGCTTTTTCAAGAGATGGGTACGCCGTTTATTATCAACCAGCGCAAATATTCCCTGTTTGACAGAACCATAGAAAAGGATGGTTTGAAAGACTATGCATCGGCGAATGGCATCGGCGTCATTACATTCTGCCCGCTGGCACAGGGACTTCTCACAAACCGTTATATTGATGGAATACCACAGGACTGCCGTATCCGTACTGACGGCAGGTTCTTAAAGGAATCTGCGCTGGATAGTGGGACAATTCAATGCATTCGGGAGTTAAACGCACTTGCAAAGGAGCGCGGACAGAGCCTTGCACAGATGGCGCTCGCGTGGATACTGCGGGACGGGGACATCACAAGCGTGCTAATCGGAGCATCGAAGCCGGAACAGATTATTGACAATGTTGGCATGCTTTCCAACTTTACATTCAGTGATGAGGAACTGCAAAAAATAGAAAAGATATGTGGGGCATAAGAAAAGGATTGGGATGTTCCCAGTCCTTTTCTTATGTCCCCCGCATCATTACATAAGCGTATGCTGAACAATCATTTCGTTAAATACTGTTATTATACTATCCCATAATAAACATAAAATCAACTTTATTTATAATCCTAACAATTGTTTCTTTTTCTGCCTAAATTCATCTTCTGTGATAATACCATCGTCTAATAATTCTTTATATTTTCTCAATTCTTCTGCATTAAAACTTTGTCCTGTGACATTGTTGCTATTTTCCTGTACCATTTCACACGCCACTTTAAAATATGATATACAATTATGTGCTAATGTGTAAGCATCATTATAAGCACTGGAATTTGTTGATAATTCTTCATTTACAAATGTTATATAGCATACTTTTCTATATGTATCTTTCAACGTAATTTTAATAGATAAATTTGTACATACATCAGTATTGACTCTCTTATTTCCTGCTGCACCGACTACTGCCCCTGTTGTTCCAAATAATATTCCTCCGACAAGAGCACTTCCTATTGAACCTTTTGATATAGTTGTATCGTTTTGTAACAATTCATAGTCTACAATATTCTTATATTCAAATATATCTGCTGTATCACCAGTTCCTATTACAAATTCTTGCGTAGTATCACTAAATTGGATTAAATTTCCTATACAATTTGTTGGAACAAAATTTTGTATACGAATCTTATTTTGCTCTCTATGAGGTATAAGCATCATATCTTCACTGGTCAAAGGTTTCTTACCCTCTATCATTCGTATAAGATTTGCTGAACTTATGCTTTGAGCCGCTACTAAAGAAGTTCCCGACCTTGTATTTATACCTGCTTTTTTCGCACAAGAAGTACACAGAAAATTACCATCGTTCAAATTTAATTTTCCATCCAAAAAACCAAGGTTTCGTTTACAATATATACAGATTTTTGTCACTACCTAATGCCACCCCTCTATAATTAGTATTTATATTATAGCAAATAGTATGTAGTAGTCAAGTTTTTGTAATACATATACTTAAAAATTTTAAGGATTGCTCAGTTACCTAGAGTATCTGCCCCGTCTTCTTCCTACGCTGCCATTCGTGTCTGGTATAGTGTGTGGTAACAATTGTAGCTGTGAGGGCATACTTGGCTGTAGGTGATATATGCAAATTCCTCCACTGTCCTGTACAGTTCTTCTTTATAAGTTTCATTTCATTTGGTGCATCTGAAGTGGATCTGACTTTTATATGGCATTCTTTGTTGAATACGCTTCACCGCTTGGAGATGCTGGTTTTGGATACACCATACTTGGCAGTGATGCTTTTATAGGTTCGTCCTTCTTCATGAGGACGGACAATCTTCTTTTCAAATTCTGGTGTGTAGTTCTGTGGCATAATGAGTGCCTGCTTTCTTATGGTTTTGATTAGATCTTATTAGCCACTCCCTATTTAGTCAAGTCTTTTTTCCTTATTTTTCAAGGATTTTTTAGTTACATATCTCAGATGAATGAGCCAAG
>JAIECJ010000101.1 GCA_029068555.1 Lachnospiraceae bacterium | reverse complement strand
GGCATTGAAAAAGGCATTGAAAAAGGCATTGAAAAAGAACGGCTTAACGCTATTGAAAGGATGATTCAGGCCGGTGCCACGAAAGAGCAAATTGTTTCTTTTGGCTATACCGAAAAGGAATTTGCAGAAGCAGAAGATATTTTATGTACAAATGCGTAGGAAACAGTAGATTAGTGACATCTTATCTATAGATATACTCACGACAGATGAAATCTGCCGTGAGTATCGCGCCAGCCGCAGCCGCGAAGCGGCATATTTCCTTATGCGGCTGTGTGCATAACTTTATACTGAGCGGTCAGTCTTTTCGACCGCCAGTAAAAATCCAGTTGGAAAGGCGGACAGTCCATGTACAATCCACAGCTTGAAACATTTATCCGCGTGGCGGATGCCGGAAGCTTTAACAAGGCGGCAGAGCAGGCATTCATTACACCAACAGCAGTCATAAAGCAAATGAATCTGCTGGAGGCAGAACTGGGGGTGCAGCTTTTTGAGAGAACCCACAGGGGGCTGTCCCTGACGAAAGCAGGAACTTCCCTTTATCAGGATACGAAGTATATAATCCAGTATTGCAAGGATTCCGTGGTACGGGCAAAAAATGCAATGCAGAAGAATACGGACATGATCCGTATCGGCACATCTCCCATGACGCCGGCGCAGGTTCTTGTGGAGCTTTGGCCGCAGATTCATGCCCTGTGTCCGGAAATTAAATTCCAGCTTGTCCCATTTGAGAACACCCCGGAAAATGCAAAAGAGATACTGAAAAATCTCGGACAGAACATTGATGTCGTGGCAGGCATTTTTGATGAGACAATGCTTAACCTGCGGCGGTGTGCGGGATTTGAACTATTTAAACAGCCCCTGTGCTGTGCGGTATCCATTCACCACCGCCTTGCAGACAGAAAAAAGCTGGCAGTGCAGGATCTGTATGGGGAAAATCTGATGCTGATGCGCCGGAACTGGAGCCATTATGTGGACAGGCTCCGCGATGAGATCTGGCAGAATCACGGCGATATCAATATTGTGGACTTTGATTTTTACAGTGTGGATGTGTTTAACCGCTGCGAAAACGGCAATGATGTGCTGATGGCGGTTCAGGTGTGGGAGAATGTTCACCCCTTACTGAAGGTCATTCCCGTGGAGTGGGATTATTCCATTCCGTATGGACTGCTGCATTCCCAGACACCCTCAGAAACGGTAAAAAAGTTTCTCGCGGCGTTGCAGCAAGTGCTATAACCTGCAAGTATATACTGATGAACCAATCGAGACTTCTACGGAAGTCTCATTTTATTTATACTGTAGGAAAGACAGCTAAAACAGAAGCAATCAGATTTGGGCGGAATGTGCTGTCAGCCTGTCATGCAGGCAGAGAGGAGGTGTGCATATGAATAATTTTATTTTTGAGAACACGACTAAGACCTATTTTGGAAAGGGCTGTGTAAAAGAATATCTGACCTGCCTTTCCAGGCAGTATGGGAGAACGGTGCTGTTTGCCTACGGGGAAGGCTCCATTAAGAAAAACAGCATATACGATGAAATTATGGAAAGCCTTGGGAAAGCGGGAAAAAATGTAATCGAATTTCCGGGCATCACGTCAAACCCAACGTATACAAAGGTACTTGAGGGCGCAAAGCTCGCGAGGGAAAACAAAGTCGATCTTATCATTGCAGCAGGAGACGGAAGCGTGATGGACTGCTGCAAGGCAGTCTCCATGGCGGCAGTTTATGAAGGAGACTTATGGGATGATTTCATTGCAAGACATGGTATTCTGGAATTTAATCCGATTCCGCTGGGAGTTATTGTGACCACATCAGGAACTGGAAGCGGGATGAATGGCAGGACAGTCATCACAAACGAAGCGCTGAAGCTCAGGATCGGACAGGATTATCCGGAGTGCAGTCCCAAATTTGCGCTGATGGACCCCGTCTATACTTACAGTGAATCCAAGCGTCAGATGGTATCGGGCGGATTTGACACGCTGTCCCGTCTGATGGAGAATTATTTCACCAAGCCGGATGAAAATAATGTGTCTGATGACATTTCCGAAGCTCTGATGCGCAGCACAATCTCGAATCTCAGGGATGCGGTTGCAAATCCACAGGACTACACGGCAAGAAGCAACCTGATGTGGGAAGCTGCCATGGCAGGGAACTGCATCATGAAATTGGGAAAACAGGCAGACATCCAGTGCCGTCAGATGGAGTATCAGCTCAGCGCATACACAAACTGCAATGATGGCGAGGGAATCGCCGTTCTGCAGCCGGTGTATTTCCGCCATATTTACAGGGACGGCATTGCCAAATTCAAGCGGTTTGCCATGAATGTATGGGGAATTTCCGATACTGGCAGAACGGACGAGGAAACCGCCTGTGCGGG
>JAIECJ010000100.1 GCA_029068555.1 Lachnospiraceae bacterium | reverse complement strand
CCCACTCGAAATGCATGCTGCACCATGTGTCCCTGTCAAGCAGCATGTGCTCGCCCGTGAGCATCCCCTTTCCGTCATACTCCCAGCGCACTTCCCTGCCCATGCTGTCAGTCTGGCGGATGATGTTCCCGCTTTCATCATAGGTGTTCGTGGTGGCAAGCCCTGACGGAAGCCTTTCTTCCAAAAGGTTCCCGTACCGGTCAAAGGTACGGAAGGTCTCCGCACCGTTCCTGTCGCGCTCGTATACCTTGTTCTCCCACTCGTCATAGCGGATCTCGGAGTATGTACCGTCCGCATAAATGGTCTTTGTCGGTACGCGCTGCCTGCCGTACTCGTACCTTGTCACCTCTCCTGTCGCAAGGTCGGTGAACGTGTTGCAGTGTTTCGCCGCATCATAGAACATCACATACTCGCCGCCATCGGCAGTCGTCTGTTTTACCACCCTGCCGCGCAGGTCGTACTCATTTGACACGTAGCACTTCCCGTTCTGGTCCGTTATGCGCTTCATCCAGCCCTCGGGGGTGTATTCGTAGTGTATCTGCCCGCCGTTTGCGAGGGTAACACAGGTCAGTAGGTCGCCCTCATACTCATAGCGGTATGTTCTCCCCATGGTATCCCGGATGGTGTCAAGCTTCCCCTCCTTCATCTCGAAGTCAAGAAACTGTCCCCCTGCAAGCTCCATGCGGTAGAGAACACCCTCCTCATATAAAAAGCGCGTTGTGTTCCCATACCGGTCGCTGATGGATTCCAGCCTGCCGTCCTTTGTGTAGGTATAGGTCTTGCGCCCCTTGTTGTCCTTAAGCTGCAGTCCGTCGGCAGTATCCTCAAGCTGCAGGCTGCGGTCGCCGGCTTTCGTGTTTTCCCAGCTGCCGTCCTCTGTCCTGTGGAAACTCAGCAGGTGCATGTCCGGCAGCTGCACTTTCATGGTATCCCCTTCCATGGCAGTGCGGCTCTCGATGTTCAAAAACCACCTGCTCCCGAGAAGGAGTCCCCTGTTCTCATATGCCGACTCATAAGTGCGCCTTAGGATAAAGGTCTCCCGGATGTCCCGGAGCTGCAGATCGTCATAGTCTGCAACAAGGCTTCCGGTAACGACATTTACCGGGTCTGTCGCACAGTAATCATTATCCCTGTTTGTCGTTTCCGCGTCAAGCTTTTTGTCGGGGCCGTCAACAGAATACTCCACCTTCTGCCCTTTCCTGAGATTATTTGCATCCATGCCGAACTGGACCATACTTGGCGCAAGTCCGAGGACACTGATGAGGTCATTGACATCATCAATGTTCGTTATGTCAAATGTGCCCGTCGTGAGCTTGTTCCATAAGTTTGCTATGGCGTCCCTCTTCTGGTACACCGAGTAGGCAAGCTGCAGTCCCTGGTAAATGAGCTGGATTGTCTTTATGATCTTCTGTGCCTTGGTGAGCTTTGTCACCGTCTTTACAACCTTTGCGCCTGTCTTGAGCGCCCCGGCCGCGTCACCGATTCCCGGGATTGCCGCAAATGCACTCATCGCAGCCTCCACATAATTTCCCCTTGCAAGCGACACCCCGGCATTGATGAGGTCGGGTATCGCACCGAACACCGGAATCATGCCTGCTATGTCCAGCACAAGCTGCAGCCCGTCGAGGGCGGTCTCCCACCAGTCCTTGAGCGGGATTTCTTCCGGACTGTGCTTCTGCCGCTCATACCCGAGCCAGTAGAACTTTTCCGTGGTTATGCTGATGTCCTCCGCGCCAAGCTCAATCCTGTTCTCACCCACCGAAAGTACCAGGTAGTCATAGCCATAGAGCGTGACCACACCGGTCTCAAAGGCATCATCATCCCCAACGGCGTCATTTTCCTTTTTCGGAAACCACAGGTCGGCAAAGGTCATCCCCTTGATGGTGTCAATCGCCTGCTGCTTCACTTCCTCACCAAACTGTCTCGCACTCTCCTTCAGGAAGCCCGACAGCGCGGCGCCGCCAAAGTATTCAAGGCTCTCAATGCTATATTTTGTATCGCCCTCCGCGTCGCGCTCCTTGACACGGTCATGCCCCTCCTGCTGCATCTCATCCGCATTTTCAGGCACCCGCGCACCGATGTTCATGTTCCCGGATGTCACAATATAGATGTCCTTTGCCGAGGATATGGTGATGCCCTCGTCACTGTCCATGTGTATCGTGATTTCATCCGTGGAGCCGTTATCATGGGCATCGCGCGTTGCTGTGATGGTGAGCGCCGTCTCGCCGAGTTTCACCATCTTGTCATGGTTGGTGAGCACATCCTCCCTGGGCTTCATGAAATCAGGGCGTCCGGTTTCCACATGGCGGCTTCCAAGGCATACTGCCTTTCCGTCATTTTCCTGGTATACAAATACCCTGTCACCCTCGTCCGGCATACAGTAAAAAGAGTTGCTGATGGCTGCCTCATACGGTAGCCACATGGCGGATCCGCCCCCTGCTTCGGAATCAAACTGCACCTGCACCTGATTGCCGCTCACTGCAAGCACTGTTCCCTGCAGCACACCGCTCGTAAAAGAGGGCTGCGTGCTCTCCTCCACGGACGGGCGCATACTGTCACTGTAGCCAAGCCACAGTCTGTTTGTGAGTGTGCCACCGTCCAGTTTCAGTTCCGACCTGCGCACACAGTATTTGCCGTCTATCAGGTCTCCAGCGGACGCGCATGGCTCTGCGCTCAAGTATTCCATGGTGTCATACATATAACCGGAAACCGGTTCCAGTTCCCCTGCCCTTGCAAGTTCGGACACGTTACGGCTGCTGCCGCACTGCTCCCCGAGTATGTCGCCGCCAAAAGACCGGAATCCGGTCTCCCCACAGTATATGTTTATCCCGCCTCCCGACAAATCCGTAAACACTGCCTTCTGCTGTGCGGCGGACAGTCTCTTTAAAAATGCCCAGTCGGTCTCATCCTGCTGGTACTCCACATTTTTCATGGCGGGATCGCTGTCAAGCGTGAGCATCGCACCATATGATGAGCACACATACCCAAGTATGTCCTGCAGTGTCTTTCCCGGATCCTGGAATACTGCCTTTTTCCTCTCGGAGTCCATTCTGACGGAACAGGTGCATGCTTCCAGCGTCACACATTTATATTGACCCTGGTTTGACATGGATGCACCTGTACATACACCAGAGAAAATCTTTCTCCCATCCGACAGGCTTACCGTCACGTCCGTGTCACTGCACCGGAGCACATCGGACTGTGTTATCCCCTCATCCGTCTCAACGGTAACACACAGTCTGCCGTGTTCTCCCTGTCCGGAAGTTATCCTCAGCGAGAGGACAGAACTGTATGCAATTGCGACATCCAGTTTAAGGTCTGATATGATATATCGTTCCTTTTTCATCTTATCGTTCCTGTACCTTTCTTCTTAACTTTACTTAACAGTCCAGCTTTCGGCTTCCTGCTACAAGCATCAGGCTGAACTGTTACCTTCATTGACCGATTTTCCGCAGGACACCTGCTTTTTGTATTTTTCCGGAGCTAATCTTTCGCTTTTCCAGGCCAGTGTCTTTAACTGCTTCCGTAAATTTCTTCGCACTTCCTACTTTCATCATTGCCATCTTTTTTCCTGATGTGACGCTGCACATTTTCTCCACAGACATTTCCGGACGCTCTGCACAGCTGATTTTTCCTGCCGCACCGCATTTCAAAGTGCAAAACTGTGTTTTTCCTTTATCTGAAATACCGAGCACTGCTGCCTCGCCTGCTTTCATTTTCAATGCTGAGGATATTGTCCGCTCTCCACACACCAGCTTAGCTGACATGCCTTTTGATCGCATCCCGTCAACCATACTACAGAGCGATATCCCCATGGGTCCTTCATCCATAAATCCTTTTACCGTCTGCCTTCTCTCCGCATCCCTGATAATGTCGCACATCTCCATTGGCGCTCCGAGAACGCGCATGAGATTGAATGCCGCTATGCAGCTGCCCCCGATTCTCGCAAGATTGGAACCGCCCATGTTGAAGTTATCCAAAAGCGATGCATCCGCTATGAAACCCTCATCATTAAAGCATGCGGGATTGAGCACCTGAGCCCTGTTACGCATATAATTCTGGTCGATCAGCGCATCGGACACGGCGTACATCTCCATAAAGTCCTGTCCGTTATCCTGATACCACTGCTGTGCATCGGATAACAGCCCTGAAGCGTCACCCATATCTCCCCATGACGCCCCGCCTGACATGCCTCCACCAGAGGCGCCGCCCGTCATGCTGCTTCCGCCTCCTGTTCCTCCTGCAGCCCCGTTTCCGGCTGCACTGTTTCCACTTTCCGGTCCGTTTCCTGCACCCGCATCTGCGGAACTGTCCTGGGCACTGCTGTCGCTTTCGGACGCTGCATTTTCATTCATGCTGTTGATCTTGTCCTGCATGGCTTCCGGAACCGTGTCAAGAGGGTTGTACTCTTCCTCTTCAGGCGCGTCGACATTGTCCGCATTTTCATCTTCGTCTGCACTTTTCGGTATCTCCGTAATCTTTATCAGTCCGCCATAAAGGCAGTGGAGCGTACTCTCATTGGTGATACAGGGCGCCCCGTCAAGCCGGTTCGCCGTATCCCCCTTCGCCCACGAGTTGATGACCATGGGAGAACATTTGCATCCTTCACATCCCATGGCTTCCTTCGCCTTGTTGATCAGGGCGAAGGCCGGACTTACTTTTGCCAGCATATTACTCATTATATTCTTAGGATTCGCTTCCGCATCGCATCTTCCGAACTGCATGATATGTTTATTGCCCTCATGATCGTTTGCGTTCATCAGCGGATGATCCACATCCTCAAAGTACACGCCGTGATCCTCCGGCAGATTCAGGTACTGGTACTCCAGACTGCCACACTCACATGCCGCCACCATCAGTCTCCTGACAAACTGTTTTTTCTGTTCTTGTGATTCCATCAGTTCCATCTGTCACCGCACCTCCAATCTCTCAAACGTAATTCCATATAATTCCCTTCTGCTGATACTTTCAGCCAGCGCCAGCGATACTGCCACAAGATTCTGACTGACTCCGGATATCCTGAATATATCTGTATTCCTAAGCCGACTTCTGTCAAGGATTGGCTTTTTTGTCGTCTTGTCCGGCAGAACCAGTGTGTCTTTATGCAGGCACCGATATTCTTTTAAAAGCGGTATCCAGTATCTCTTTGCCATTTCCCTCGGAAAATCCTGCATGTCTGGGAATATCTGCATATTCTTCCACTGTATGCTCTCATCATACAGACTGATAATGTCGTGAAGACCATCCCCGGTCATAAAGGTCGGACGAAACATTACATCCGGAAGCTCTATCTCCCCACTGAAATGATAATAATAGATAATATCCTCCGGAATCTCCTCAAAAGCTTCTTCTGTCATCAGATTCGTATACAGACTGCGGTTCATGTGAATCGGTTCAAAAGGTGTCACCGCACATGACCTGATCAAAAAATATTCCATCATTCATTCCCCCGTCAGCTCGCCATCAATGAGACATTCCCTGTATACCACTTCCCTGTATACATCCGTTTCCTGTTCTTCTTCCGCAAAGGGAACCCATTTTGTCTGTATTCCCTCCATGTCCGTATTCTCAAGTATACAGGCAATAAAGGAGGCTCCGTACAGTTTTCCCGACTTCATGTCAACATTTTTGAATCTGCAGTCCACAAAGCACACATCTGACAAATCCGTATCCTCAAAACTGCATCTGATAAAATCACAGTGTGTAAATCTGGCATGCCTGAGATCCAGCTCGCAGAATTCCTTGTCCCGGTAACGCTTGTTCTCAAGCTTCTGAAACACCAGCGGATGCCTGTCCAGATTGAAAAAAATGTCCACTTCCGGCGGCTCTGCATACAATACTTTCTGCCAGTCCATATACTCGCCAACACTGATGATGAATCCCTCTGCTCTTGCACATTCCTGAAAATGTTCCAGATAATCCGCGTCGTTTAATGTATATTTGAGCGTTGCCGCCAGTATATACACCAGTTTTTTTATGCTTCTGTCCATCAGCTTCCTGATGGATGCCTCCTTGATATACAGGCTTTTTCCTTTCTTCTTTACCGCATTCTTCAGGCTGTCATAATACGCCTGCCATTCTGTGAAGATCCAGTCAGCCTCAATATACTGGTATGCCACATTTCTGCCCATGAGCTGTTCTTCATCATATGCATCCATCCTTATGAGCTTTTTCTCCTCCCACGCCGATACCCGTATCAGCGAGAGCGTAATCTGCCCGACCGGTATCATCTGTATCTTCTGCTGCTTTGCGATATTTGCCATGAAACTGTCGAGCTGTGTCTTAATCCTTTCTATGACCGCCATCGCATTCTCTCTTACATATGCAGCAGTTTTCGCCATAAACTGCCTTGTTATCTCCTGATATTCCTTTTCCTCAAACTCCCGAAGGCAGGCTGTTTTGTTCTGTATATCATTGCTCATGATAATCACCATGCTCCTTTCTCAGCCTGCGAATTTGTGCCAGGCACAAATTTGCCATGTAAAAATTCATTTTTCACACTATTATTTAATCACCACATTCTTTGCGCCAAGCTGTATGCTTTCCTTTGTTATATCAATATATGAGCATCCGGTGCTCAGCAGAATCTTGTTCTCCGACTGTACTTGAAGCGTATTCTGTGCATATAAGAGAATATTGTTGTTTGAACATATATTAATGTCCTTATCCGCACAGATACTGATGCCGTTCTCATCCTCAAGGTTGATGTATATCCTCTGCTCGCTGCAGGTAATGAATATTCCTTTTTCCGTAAATAAGATTTCCTTTCCTGCCGGGGAACGCCATTTCTTGTGCTTCGGGTCATCCAAAGGAGATACATTTACAGAGCTTGCACAAAAAGCATCCTTCTCATTATCCGACGGGAAAAATACCCTCACGCTGTCCCCCTCCTGCGGCATACAGTAAAAACCGCTTCCGTCATTTGAGGAATATGCCGTGGAATACGGCAGCCACAAGTTTCCGCCCGAATCATACTCATCATCTATGTCTACTAGATGGACCTGCACTTTATCCTTTTCCACAGCCTTTACTTCACCCAGAAACATTTTTCCTGACACCTGCGCATTGGGCTGCAATGCCTGTGTAAATCCTGTTTTAACAGCTGCGCTGATACTTGTACGGAGTATCCCGTTTTCGAGTGTGGAACTGAACTGCTGTACCTGCTGTGTCTGACCTCCGTAGGTAATGGTATCTCCCAGCATTACATACTGGTCAGTCGATATGCCTGTTCCCGAAAAATCTTCCTGCATATATGAATTGCTGCTGTTGCTTTGCATTTTCTCATAGGCATTTCCATTGGAGCCAAAATCATACTCCACATCGCTGAGCTGGTATGTATTGCCTGTTTCCGGCACACCGACTGTCAGCTGCGGAATCTGCGTTTCCACATTGGCACACAGCGGCGCCCCGAACTCTGACGCCATTCTCAGGGCAAACTCCCACGCTGTTTCATTGTACTGGACAATAAGGCGTCCGGTTGATTTGTCACTGACATTCATCTGTAATCCTGCTTTTCCTCCGAGCGCCTTATTTATAACTTCCTCATAGGTGCTTCCTGTGTTCTGAAAACTCCTGTGCTCCTTTTTGGTATTCAGCTTTGATGCTTCCGCCCTGAGAATCAGATTCAGCAATGCGTATTCCGATGTCTTTGACAACGAAACGGATTCCACGATTCCCATAAAAAGCACTGGTGGCTGTCCTGATGCCTCTGTCCTGATGGTGATACAGGTATTCTCATCAGCCCTGCCCGCAAAACTTTCTCCCTCAGCGGGTTCCACTTCTCCGCTAAGCTGTACCATTCCATAGGTGTTTGCCGCATTGGTGATTGTAAGTGATGTGATCTTTTTGATTGGCGCCCCATCCACTTTCAGGTTAAGATATGTTATTGTTTCCATCCCGAGCCTCCCTCATAATCTCTATACTATCTATAATTTCCTTGGCTATCGGAACCATGCGTTCATGGCACTTTGCCGGACATATCACGGAACCTGTCAGGAGTTTCTGGTCAATACTCAGGTAAAACATTACATTGTATACATTCATGTCTACTGCCCTTGTCGCCACCTCCATAATTCCGATATTGCGTTCCTCTTTCTGTACAGTGGCACATGACAATATCCTTGCCTGTGGTCCCATCCGCTCCATCAGGGCTTTTGCTGTTTTCATAAATTTGGGCATACCGCTGTCGGGTACGATATTGTCCGTGAGATTCAGTGTTATCTGAAACTGTGTTTCCCCTGATGCAAATACATACTTTGGCGGATGGGCAAACGGAAATATCAGCTTTTTAATTTCATCTTCAAGCTCCTCGAACTCCTCCGGCATATAAATAGAAATGCCGCATTCCTCTATTTCCCGTCTCGAAAATGCCGTCTCTCTCTCATAAATGTGCACACTGCCATCAAAGATGCTTTCTGCTTTCTCCTTTTCCATTTTTTCCTTATCGTACTGTTTCTTCTCCTCCTGTTGTCTGGCTTTTTTTGCTTTCAGTATTTCTTCATCTGTATATGCCATATTATTCTGAAATCCCCCTTCCTCATCCCTTATCATTCCTTAATCTACCAGCAGCTTTCTTGGCTTACGTACCTCCGTAGTCTGTGACGCACCCGTCTTAACCAGTTTTAATATCCTGCATAACCCCTGATAAATCTCGCGGTTCGTGTAATCCCTGTCTTTTTTCTCAAGTCTGTTTTCCAAATAATGCTGTATTAGTTCACGATTTACTGCCCTGCCGTCATTTCCGGATAATTCCATGACAAAAGAAATGTCCAAGGGATTATCCAGCCTGCACTTCCACGCTTCACAGACAAATTCCCGAAGGATCTCAGGGTTAATGCTTTCTTTTCCGTATGCTGACCACTGTGCATCAATCAGGTTGACCGTGTCATACTCTGTATCCATATCCGCAAGACCCCTGTACTCACATCTGAGTCTTGCCCCATCCTGAAGCCTGATGCGGCATATCTCTATGGTATTTCCCTCATGCTCAAGCCTAGTGGACAATTCTATCTTCATCTCCTGGTTTTCAAATGTCTTCGTTCTTTCCATATCGGAGAACACTGCCCGGATACTCTGCCATTCATTTGACGGATGCACTCCGACTCTTGTATTTTCAGGTATAAAAAACAACCTTCCGTTATATCTGACAAGCCCTTGTCCTATATATATCACTCCCTGGCTGACATGAACCTTAGCCCCCGAAATTATACCGTTTGTGTAACCTGCAAAATAATTTTCCGACACCCGGAGTTCATACTCCCCCAGCGCCTCAAGCATATCCTGCGACAATAAGCTTCCTTGTGAAAAAATGGGCATCCTATATCCTGTCATATGCATCCTCCTTACAAATTCCTAATAAATTTCTATACTGCCAATCTGCATACACCTGTCATCCTCCATGATTCCAAAAGAATGATTCCAAAATACTCTCAGGCTATAATCAAAGGGCATGTATGCTTCCTTGGCAAATTCAATCTCAATCTGATTCTGTTCATTTTCCTCTTTTCCCATGTAAAGCATAAGCTCCTTGGGATTCTTCTCGCTTTTATACACAACACCATCCTCCGTGATGCTTGTGAGCGCATGCGCAAAAAGCTCTGTACTTTCCCCACATCGCATCTGCTGTATCAACAGATGTGTGGCAAGATAACGCTTGCTGTCTGTCAGCCCCTCAAAAAGCTGCATCAGCCTGATGCCGTATCTGCCCCCAACAACGTCCTGCCATACACTTCGGAGTGCATATTCATGACTGTCTGTGCCATTTCTCAGTTCAAGCCTTGCCAGCAGATGCATCATACCGTCTAAAATCCAGTCCCTGATGTATTCCTCAATATCATTTTGCTCAAACAGCAAGAGAAAGATATCGTCGTAACGATAAAATGTATTCATCGTTATGCGGTCTGTCCCATCAGGCTGCTTTTTTATGCTTCCGATCACGGACTCACAGTATGGTGAAAAAAAATCTGACTGACTGTATCGAACCGTTGCCTGATCCTTTATAATCCTGTTCCATATATCCTCCATCATACCTCCTGCCTTTCTTATATTTATTTACACAAGTATTCCTTTACAGTTGTATTCGGGATATATGAGCTGCAGCCTGCTTACTGCATAGCTCATAATGTCCCTGGTAAGTATAGAAGCTTTGTCTATAGCCGAAAATTCAAAATACAATGCCGGACTTTGCGAAGACTTTCGTATTTCGTCTATTATAAAATCATCACAGTCATATGTCTCTTCTTTCTGCGTATGTGGTTTCTGATTAATGTCGACCAGACTGATATATTCCCCACATCCCAAATGCTCTACATAATATTTTGCTTCTGCCACTGTCCGTATCTGTCTTTTTGCTGTGCTCCCTGTATTTTTCATCAGCGGCAGTGCGTATTGCCTTGTAACCGGTTCATGCCCAAATTCACGCAGCTCCCAGTTTACTGACTGTTCCTCGTCACACTGTATATATAAATCCCCGCCAGACCGATGTATACTCCACAATCTTTTGCTGCCTGCCACCATATAATCACTTGTCTGCCTGAGCTTATTGCCATAGATACAGTGCTCATAATGTATCCTGTCAAGACAGAAAGAAGGGTATGCACTCGTCCTTGCAATAACACTCCTGATATTCCAAAGAGGTACATAATGATATCTGATGTAAGGCTCATATTCCTCGAAATATACCTTTATCTCCTGTATCTGTTCCTCATCACTGCACTCTGCCGATACAGCCTCCACATCAAATATTTTGTGAAGATACGGGGCGCACACTGTATTCCACTCTATCCCATTATTGAGAAATTCCTGATACAGCTTTTTTATAATGTCCATATACTCACGATTTCTCCTGAGCTTCACTGACGCAGGATATTCACCGTAATCTGTTATGATCTCCGCCCTGTACTTTCTGTCTGCCTGCTCTATATCGCGTATAACGCTGTAATCCGCATTGACAAATACCGTACAGAGCCGGTAGCTTTTTTCATGTTCAAGCGCCGAGAGGAGTTCTTCCACCGGAATTTTCTTTTCCTCCATATCCTCCATGCGCATCGGAACCATGGTGGTGTCAGTGACATCTATTTTACCTCTTTCCTCAATGCCTGTGACAATCTGAAAGCTTCCCTGATTCTCATTCTGGGCTGTGAACATCCTGTCTTCTATATTCCGGTAGCTTTCCTCTATATGCTCATAAAAAGGCAGCAGCATATCACCCATAACATTCCTGAGCTGACTCCTTTTCTCAAGGTCATCTATTTCAAGCAGGCGTTCGTCTATATATTTTTTGTAATCAAATCCATCCTCAAAAAATCTCATTGCCATATTGTTCCCCAATCTTTCGTTTCACTATCTGCTGATACGCACCGTATCATCCATTTTCCGCTCGTTCAGTTTCAGCTCGAATCGACATGTCGCGCCCTCGCTGTCTATATAATATCTGAGTCCTTCTTCTTTTTTGAGCATTCCATTCACACATTCTGCTGCCTGTTTCCAGCGCACTATGATGCTTCCGGGACGTTCCTGGAAAAAGTCCTTTATCAGATGCTCCTTGTAATCCTGTGTCTCATACCTGATCACCCGCTCGATATATGTAAGTGTCTGAATAATCGCAATATTGTCAGGCGTACTCGACTTATAAGAATGTGCCCTGTCCGTAAGGGCAACCACACGTCCCCTGTATGGGGCAAATATAATACCTTTTCCATACCGTTCTATCTGGTTATAGATTTCATCACTATAACTGACTACTTCCCCAAACATTTTCGTTTTTGTCTGTGCATTATGCCTTTCCCCACACAGTCTGTAAGCAACACCCGGCATTCCCTCCTGAACCCTTCTGCTACCATAATGCTCTGTCAGATAGGATGGGCACTGGCATGCCGCCACAAGACCTGCACCAACATAAGAAGCCTCCACAATCAGTTCATCCATCCACATCTTTCGTTCGCCGCCCAGATATATCCTGTTTTCTAGCGCATCATAGCTTGTCTTTCTCCCAGGCATCATCAGGGTATATTCCTGTGGTATAATTGTAAAATTCGGATAACATGGAATGATATACTCCCTGTTTTCGGAGCTGTTTAAAAACTGAAATGATTCCTCAAAACTGTCAATTCCCTTTTCCCGCACAGAATGAAATGTTGTGTCATTTCGCGCCATAACGCTTAAAAATGTCTGTACCTGATACCTTCCAAGTATATCCAGCACTACCTGCACTCCTTCCGCCCGGTTTACCGGATATATGTGATCATCTTTCGCTGTTGATAAAAAACGTTCCCTGATATTCTCTTTGGTTCCGCCTGCATATGGGAGTCTTGGAATGATCGCATACCATATGGCGCCGTCCACATGGTTCTTCTCATTAACGGTTTCCATATAGAGCCGGAACGTCTCTTTATAGCGGTTATCCAACAACAACTCTGGTGTGCAGTTGGTTATTACCAGTTTCGGCGGCATCGCCCCTTCTGCCGGCGTATAATTCCCGAAAAAACTTCTGATTCCAAGCATCGTTTCGATAAGGGGCTTTGCCTCCCACCAGAAGCCATGCAGCAGACTGATATAATACTCAAGATATTCCCGATAAAATTTTTCAAGGAGCTCAAGATTTTTCCTTTTGGGTTTGCAGAACAGCTCCATACACAACACCATGAGATTTTTGTTCTTGGGCTTATTTTGGTTAAAATAACTGCTTAAGAATGCAAAATATTGATCTTCTTCCTTTTCGGTATGGCAGTAATTATGTTCAAAATGGCTGGAGACAGACATTGTATGAACCTCCACATCCTCACTGTCCTCAATGACAAAACACAGATTGTCATTTCCAGCCGCTGCCTCCTGTATATATTGGTATGTTTCCTTTAGAAATGTTTTTACAAGAAATATGCTATCATCATATTCACGCATCAGACCGTCCATCAGTTCTGTTGCTGACTGTATTCTGTCTGCGCATACTGTCCTCAATATTTTTTCGCGCAGCCGCCAGAAACCGTCTGGTTCCTTAGACGGAAGAAGCCTGTCGCCAAAATTTTGAAAGGATGTGAGGACATATCTGCGCTTTCTCTTATTCTCCATCAGGGTTACCAGCTCATCAAAAAAAGCCATGCTCCCGCATATTGGAACCTCCTGATATGATGTCTGTGCTTTTTCAGGCAGCTTTCTGTAAAAATCGGCTTTCATTTGGTCCGTATCAAGCGACACATATATCCGCGGCGAAAATTTCTCTATAACCTCCTCAAAAGAGGACACCTCGAGATGACTGTGTATTTCGGCAATTTCCTCATCTGAGAAGCTTTCCCGGTTCTCTACGTATCTTACGATGGACACAATATTTTCCCTGTTTGGCTCAAGCTCCTCCACAAGGAGCGTCCTGTTAGTCTGTATCATGTGGATCTCACTCCTTTCTGTCTTACTTAAATCTTCCTTACCTATTTCACAATAATTTCCTGATTCTTATTCCGTATACTTTCCAACATATCCGCCACTGACATATCATTTGTTCCCACAAGCGCAACCGTGTCTTTCGGCTCTTTTCCAAACACCAAAAGCTTTTTACCTAAATTCTGTACTGAAGCAATATTTTTATATGGTATTGCCTTTAACACAATAAAAGAATAGTTCACCAAATACTTCTCCATAAAAATTGTATTCTGACTGTCCGACATGGATTCAACCTTTGAATCAAGATTCATTTTTTCACCCGCATCAAGTCCGTTATAAAAATCTTGAAATCCCTTTGTAAAAAAATTGCAGAACCCCAGCATCCAAAGTCCTAATGTCAATACCGCAAATGCAATTAAGATAAATGGCAATATATTCTTAAACATAATTATTTTTTCTGTCAGATACCCTATCCACAATAATATCTGCATAATTGTTACCGTCAAAAGTAATATCTTTATTCTGTTATTTAGCTTCTTTATTAATTTCATGACTGCTTCTCCTTTTTAATTAAATATCCACTTTCTGAAATATATTTATCCTTTACCTTGAAATCGCTTGCAATAATTTTTTTCCCATAAATATATATATTACAATATGGATTTTCCAAATACTCGTTGGGATCAAGATTATATCCATACAGTAAATATACTTTAGAATCCTCGATTGATTTAATCTGCAGTCTATATTCTTTGCGTCTGGCACCCGATTTTGCATCTTCTTTCACTGGTAATTCGTACTGTTCTGCATTCAAAATAACTGCAGCATATCTTTTCCCATACTTAATACAACGTTTTCTGGCCAGAGTATCATTGATAAACAGTTTCCCAAACCGATACCCCCACAAAAGCAGGATGATACTCACTAAAAAATAGCGCGCGTCCAATGTCATAATGGCACCGCGCAATGCCCATACAATAAATAGAATTGTCATTACCATTCCAATATTTGATATCATATTATCTGCTTTTGTTCCCCGGTTAAAAATGTCATTCTGTTCATTTGCATTAATTTTCGGTTCTTCAATTGCCTTATCGTAATTATTTTCCATAACAACCGCCTTCCTTCTTAGTCACAAACATATGTGTATATATTGGCTCATCATAATAGCCCTGAATTATTTCTGCTTCCATGGTGTATATAATATAAACCTATCCAAAATTCTGGACAGCACTTTGTAAATCATCCCATCGCCTTCTCTGCATTAAAGATAATAAAATGAAATATCTTTTACTAACTTAAATGTAATTCTTCATAATATTCCATAAGAGACTTGTAATAACCTAATATATCCGTATCAATCCTGACTTTGATAATTGACTCTGGAGGTTGTGTTGTAAACCATTGCCCTAAAGGATTTTGTGAATTACCTCCTCTAAATAAATTCTGTCTTCTGGCAAAATCTCCATATTATATCTTCCACCATAAAAATTTTGTGCTGGCGTACCATTCATGTCAGCCAATGGTCCTAGGTTTTCATACTGTTCACCTGTATATCGAAAACGGTTTTCCACGTTTGCCCGTTGTCCTTTCCGTCCGCTACCAGATGGGTAATGCTCCCCAGCTCGTCCCTGACATAGTGGTAGTAATTCTTTGCCTTTTCACTGTCGCGGCTTATTATCGTATGACCGCGCAGGAATCTTAATACATAGCCTTCGGCATCGGTCTCCGTCAGGACATCCCTTCCGGCAATACAGCATCAGGGGGTAATCTGTGTATAATTTTTTCAGGAGATTAAGTCTATGTGAGTTTCAAATCACTTATTGTAGCCGATTCCAACTTCCTTTTCTGTTCCATAGCCGCTATCATTAATGGTTGAAAATAAACAGCTACCTTCTCAACAAATTCTTTTGAATAAATAATGTCTGAATCATCATCCATACTATTCAACAATCCATAAAAGAACTCGCACCCTACCGCCCCCTCTCCTGCATCCTCCACATTTCCCGACTTGTCTAATAATTCGTATAAACTTATTTCGTTACTAAGATATTGATGATAATAATAGCCCTGAATTATTTCTGTTAAAGTATTGTCGTTAAAATTCAAATAGTTCTCGCAAAGCATCCTCTCTGATATTACTTCAAATAATCTTAACCTGTTATTTGTAAAAACAACATCATATACCCACTCCGTATCATCATTAAAGTCCGCATCTGTTAATAATCTTTCTGCCCATTTCTGCCACTTATATTCATTGTACATGCCACTATACACAAGTGCATATAAATAATTTGCTAGTGTCATACTTCTAAACCACCCTTTCTCTCGTCATGCATTGATGTCCCATAAAACACTATCTAGGTGTCTGTGGATGCAATCCCGGTATACCACCACCATGCTGACTCGGATTATTCACTGGATTGGGATGATAATGAGGATTCGTATGAGACGCAATATCTGGTCTTCCATGGTCTGTATAATCATTGTGACCGACTTTTCTACCATATTCATCAAAAATCGTTTCCCGATATAATCATACTGTTCACCTGTATATCGAAAGCGGTTTTCCTCATTTGCTGCCGTATTTATTTTAAGCGACAATATGCTTTGGTAGCTCCCAGCGCCTTCAATTATTATGTCCGTTAATGCTGTCATCATTTGATTTTCCATACTCTTTCCCTACCAATCCCTGTTCAGTATATCCACAAACTGCTGTGACATATTTATAAGATCTTTTCCTCTTGTTTCTGCCTCGATAAGATCATACCCTCCTCTCGTGGCAACTCGAATTCTATTCTGTTTATTATTAATACAAAAACTACAATTCACATGATCAATATACGCTTTGTCCTTTGAGTAATACACCTCTACCTTTGCATTATCAATAAAATGAAGTGGCAGATAATGTATTGTGAGTGGATTAAACATGCATAAATATGCCAGTTCTTTACCAGCGCAATCAATCCAGATTGTCGTCCACTGTGCTTCCATACGATATGAAGTTATAAAACCATTCTTTACTCCTCTTCTTTTATTTATGACATAGATAAGAGGCATCCCCATAAGATACAAGACCACATAAAACAAAAGAAGTACCAATACCAGCCACCCCGGACAATATGAAAAAATGCATAACGGTCCATCCACTACTGCCCAAAACATAAATGTCGTGCATATAAGATAAAAGTAATTAATCTTCTTCATGTTCCCTCCATTCCGGCTACATTGATTTCCGCCTTTTATTGAGTATATCCGCAAATTCCTGTACTTCTTGAATCAGTTCCTTCCCATATGTATCTGTCCCTATCCATGCACGCTGGTATCTTCCGCTTGTCTTTATACGAAATGAATGTCTCCTTCCATCAACATATAAACGGAAACTCAGATATGAAATATACTCCTTATGACTAAAATATCGTACTTTTATGTCTGCATCGTGTACATGGCTCAGTGACACATATTGCACTTTAAAGGGATTGAACATACATAAACATGCCAGTTCATTATGCTGTGCATCTATCCAAAACATTGACCATTCGAACTTGTACTGATGCGTAATGCAAAAGTTATCCTTTACCCCTTTCTTTTTCACTACTGCATAAATAATATTCTGAGAAAACAAAAAATAGAGTGTATAAAGCGGACTAATTATCATATAGCCTAATCCAATCGTCATTATTATTTCTTTCATGAATATTATCATTGCACACATCATTACACTTAAAATAATGTAATATATACAATTAATTTTCTTCATACTATCACCCAATATATCCTAATCTCAGATTTAGCAAGTAACCATTGCTATAATTCTATTCAGAATCTGGATTACTTTTGACTTCTGAAACCTTGATGATTCCACCATAATAACAAGTTAGTTCACTTTTTGCAGTTTATTGTACTCCTCTTGTGTGTATCTATATATCTGCCGGAAAACCTCCTCCATCAACAGCCTTGCGGACTTTCTGCCATCAAGATTATCTATTTCCAACAGCCGCTTTTCAATAAAGCTTTCCATGTCAAACCCTTTTTCAAACAGTCCAGTCGTCATTTTCTCCACCTCAATCCACGATAAGCCTTCGTTCCTTCATGTCACGTACCGCCATTCCCCTTTTTCCGGTTTTCGCCATCTTCAAAACCTGAAGTAAATCTGCGTACATCTCATCCACTTTTCTTTCCTCATAAGGCCTGTTCATTTTGCCTGCCGTATAGCTGTTGATACATTCCGAAGAAAGCGATTCCCCATTGGCTGCAAATATCTGCCCTATAAATTGTCTGTCCTCCTGTGTCACTCCGTTTGTTTTCAACATATCTGTAGCAAACTGATGTAAAATAAAATAAGATAAACTATTTCCGCCAAAAGCTGCCCATTGCGAACGCACAAGGCAAATGGTATCAAACTCAGTATTCATATCTTCCAAATCCCTATACTGATATCTTAGCTTTGCCCCTTGCTGTAATCTGAATTTACATATTTCAATATCAGTATGGTTGATTTCTTCCACATCAACCATTAGAAGTTCTATCCTTTTCGATTCAAAACATCTTTCGTACTCTACTTCACCTGCTTTCACTATTAACGCCTTGACGGTATTTGTTGGTTTAGACATTATTGATAAGGTATCTTTTATATAGAACGGCATTCCTCCAAGTATTAATATGCCGCTGTGTAAAACAATTCTGTTATCTGATACTGTTATATTGCAGCCTCTGAGTATGCCATCAGAATACCCGCTATATTTGAGTATGGTATAATCAACCATATACTGCTTCAGCGATTCCATCATTTCCTGTTTTAATATATTTCCACTTTTAAAAATCGGTAATCTCTGTATGTTCATTATCAACCTCCGTCTGTATAAAACGTTTACTGATTCAGTTTCACAACCTGTTGTTTTTTATTTTCTTCAAAAGAAACCTCAAAAGTACATTTTCCATTTTTTTCATCTATCGAAAACGCTAAACGCTCACCTTTTTTAAGTAATCCATTTACCATATTGATATTCTCTGACCAGCTTTGTCTTATGCTCCCTAGCCGGTTTTGGAAAAATTGTTTGATAAGTTCGCTTTTGAAATCCTGTGTCTCATACCGTATTTTTCTTTCCATGTATGTTAATGTCTGTATGTCTGAAAAGGTATCCTTTTGCCCATATAGCCGTGAGGCAGCGTAATCTGAGAATACTGTTGAACCATCTATGTATGGCATAAATATGATACCTGATTTTCTTCTTTCCAAAATTTCCATAACCTCTGTCTCATATCGTAAAATATCCATTTTCAATGATGCATATGTCTTTTGTGCATAATTGTTGGACAGTATTTTATATCCCACTCCTGGTATCTTATCATTCACATTTTGTTTATGATGCATTTTTAAGTAGCCTGGACATTGACACGCCGCAAGCAAGCCTGCCGCCACATATGCGGCCCCAATTCCAATTGTCTTTAACCATACTTTTATAACTGTCTCGCTTACACTGACTTCTCCCCATTCAGAAATGGAAAGCTTTTTTGCAATATCAATCGCAGCATGCTCCGCAGGAATCAGCGTAAAGTTTGGGATACACGGGTATATATATTTCGCATGCTCCCTGTCTGCATAATTCGTCTGGTAAGAAGTCCATTCCTCTATCCCTTTTACCGCCATATAGCGGTTTGTCGCCTTATCCGTTATTACCGGACAGATAAATGACTGTATCTGATACTCTGCAAGGATGTTTGCCAGGACATGCACACTTCGTACGCTATTACTGTCTTTTTCCACCTGTTTGTCATTTCCCGCAAATCGTTCCCTTATGTTCTCGGAATCATTCACGTCACCCCACTTCAGTCTGGGAATCACTGCATACCAAATAACAGTTTCCTGATAACTTTTCTGGTTCGTGCTTGTCAGATAGGTAAACAGTTTCCTGCGGTTTCGGATGTCAATGATTGACTCGGGCAATAAGTTGGCAACAACCAGCTTAGGTGGCATTATTTTTTCCTGCGCATCATACTGGTTAAAAAATGCATAGATTCCCAGCAGTGTCTCCAGCAAATCAGAGCATTTACTCCAAAATTCTGTAATGATTTCCTTATAGAATGCAGTGTATTCCTCATATAATTTCAGAAGATGCTGGTCTGTATCTTCTTCAAACACACAAAACAGCGTTTTCCATATTTCAGGATTATATACTGTCCCAACCGTTATAAATTTTTCAATAAACTGGTTTACTTTTCTTTTGTCTTCCTCACCCAGCTTCATATTACAAAGATAAAAGTACTCCGAACACCGTAATACACGAACCTGCATTTCCTCCTTGTCCTCCAATACAATTACCTTATCATCACTCTGCATGTTATCATTTTCATACAGCTTCTGCATCTCAGCAATAAAGATCTGAATTAAAAAAATACTATTATCGTATACACTTAGCATGCGCCGCAATTCTTTTTCTGCATCATCATCTTTCTCACTGATGATATATCTGATTACTTTATTTGCGTTCTTCTTAAATTCCCTGGAATCCGGCAAGGAAAACATTGTATGTGCTATATTTTTGGCAGAGCACATCACACCTTTACCTTTCATCTTTGACAATGTACATGTAAATAATTGCAGTAATTTATTTGTCCTGTCAAACCTTACAGGGATTATTTCCCTGAAGGTTTCAGCCGCTGCCATTCTTTTTGTGCATAGTGCCTTCTTTTGCACCGCATCCATCGCAATATATAACACAGGCTGAAACTTTTCCAAGGCGTCTTCAAAGGAACTTACTTCAAGGATACTATGCATCTCCGCCAGTTCATCATCACTGACACCCTCTACAGTGTCATTTGTAATAAAACTCAATAAATTTACTTTTTCCGGATTCAACTCCTCAAATAAAATCGTTCTGTTCGTCTGTTCCATCTTTATCCTTTCTCTCCCTTGCATCCCCTGCTACTTCGTCCCGTCAAAAAAGCTCATCTCCCACTTCTCATTCTCAAACGCAAAGAACTGGTCGCAGCCAAGATACAGCTCGGAGTCAGTACGCATGATGGGCACGAGGAAAAATCCCCACTGGTCCTTTGCCGCAAATACGAAGAACTTTACCTCGTCATCCTCTATGATGTCCATCTCATCCTGCGGCAGGCACTCGGTATATTTGTCATATTTCTCCACGATTTCCTCATACGTCTTCTTCCTGTACTGTTCTTTCCTGTTGTGGTAGGAATAACGGTATTTCAGGATGCCGTCCCCGTCCTTGAGCATCAGTTCCAGGTGAGCAATGTTCCTGTTTCTGGACAGGTGCCCGTAAGTCTGCTGGCGGTCAAGGCTGTAGATTAGCATTACCTCGTGGCCGTCGTGGGTCATGCCGCTGATGGAGTATGGGATGGCGGGCATGGTGTAGCGCAGGTTCACGTCGGCAAAGCCAAGCTTCTTGGCATTTACGTACTGGATTGCCCCCCTGACACATGCAAGCTTCAACTCTATGATACTGTTTTTGCTGTTATCCCTGGTCTGCTGCTTGAACTCGATGCTCTTTCCGGGCACAAATTCCTTTAACGCCTCCCTGAATATGTCTATGCGGCAGGATTGTCCCGTCAGCTTAATCATGGAGTAAGCGTCCAGTGTCCTGTTCGTGTAGAATTCCAGCAGGAACTTGTTGATAATGCTGTATATGTCCGCCTTCAGCAGAAGCTCGATTTCCTTGATGTTGAATACCACATCCGGAAAGGTGTGGTTGTATACAAGCTGCCCATTCTCACACACCACAAGGTTCCAGCGGTCTATGCGGGTGATGCGCAGGTCCTCGTCCTCCTTCTCATAATTTGACTGGAAGCGGTTCCTGACAATTCCCTCGCTTGCATAGAACTTCTTCTTCATCTTGTCCGCTATCTCGAACAGGAAGTAGAAATTATTCTTAACCATGTAGTACTCGTCCCTCGTATGGTTTTCGTACTGCTTAAAGCGCGTGGGAATGATTTTCTCCGCCGCGTCATATGCCTCGTTGAGCTTCCCATAAACCTCGTCTTTTCCGAATTCGTCCACATAGCGGAAAATATCCTCGCTCGCCACGGTAATCAGGTCATCAATGTGCACCATTTCCTTTTTGCTGTAATAATTGGCAAACATGATCTTGATATACTGCATGATGCGGTACGTGATGTTGTCGCCTCCGAAATTGGTATCGCCATTCTCATAGGTTGTCTCTATGTCCACGCGGTATGCCACGCTGTCATTGCTGATGGTAAATTGGCTGGAACACAGGTCTGTCGTGCCGCCCCCGCAGTCTATAATCAGCGCGGAATATAATGCGCCGTCCTCATACCGCTGCTTTTCAATCAGGCTGCTTATGGAGTTATAAATGACTGCTGTCCCCTCGTCAAGCATGTGCACCGCATCAATCTCATACTCGGGAAGAAGTTCCGTGAACATCCTGTTAAACTGCTGCTTGAGCTTTACGGGGCTTGTCAGGTGGAGTATTTTGAACCGGCATTTGAAACGCTGCTCGGCACACCTGATGACATACAGGAGATACTCCCTGATGATGGTTCCCCTGACCACCTTTGCGATATGCCCCTCCTTGTCCGTAACCTCCTGCAGCTGGTCATAGCTCCCGACCCATCGTTTCATCTCATAGAAGATGCTGAAAGACTCATCATAGTATTTCACGCGGGTATCTTTTTTTGCCTCGTAGCCGAAGTGGTATATAATGTTGTCCCTGTCGCTGCAATCCGCCACGCACGCGACGGTCGGGAGCATCGGCACCCATTTCTTCTCATTTTTGACATTATTTAAAAAGTAGACCTCATTGACGGCGTCAAGCTGTACGCGGTGGTTCAAGAGGTCATTGTTGTCATGGTTCTGTATGTAACCGTAGTCAAGGTATGTGCCTGCGGTGGTATTGGTGGTGCCAAAGTCAATGGACAGGATGGCGTCCGTGTCTTCAACCTCGCGGATTTCAAGGTCTACGAGCGGTATGCGGTAATAGTTGAGGCTGACAAGCGGTTTCTGGTCGATATCATAGTAGACACGATAGAGGATGTCCGATTCTTTTTTTTCAAAAAACATCAGATAGTATGCCTTGTGGTCGCTTAACCTGATTGGCTGTGAACCGTCCCTCTCAAGGAAAAATCCCTCTGGATCCGCACCGTCGCTTACGAGATTCAAAATCGTACAGATTCCGTTGTCCTCGCCGACAAGCAGCACATTGGACTCCACAAGGTGGTTTATGACGACCTTGCTGATGTCGTTTCGTTTGCTCCTGTCGATGCCTACCTGATACTTGTCATACAGCGAGAGGTCAAGCCCGTTGTAGAGGACGAGTCTTGCCGGGTTGTGGATGGTTCCCTCGTCCCGCAAGCACGCCCCCATCTTCCGGAACAGCAGATTAGACAGCCTGTCCATGCCGCCCTCCGTCTCGCGCCGGATGAGCAGCGCCTCCCGCTCGCCCCTGTATCGGAGTATGGTCTCAATTAATTCATACCTGTTGAGCGGGTCAGTGATGCCCTTGATAATCTTTTCCTTGGTGCAGATGTCGCGCAGCTGGTAGGTCGTCATCTCCTCAAGGTTTTTCCTCCTGTAGGTGTTGCTGTAGGTCTTTACCGGACTGTTGTCCAAATGTAATGTGTATGACGGTTTGTTTGGCATGAAAACTCCTCTTTTCTGTTTTTGTGTGTCTGGTGTACTCAATCCAGTTAAAAATTTAAGTTGCGGAATGCATGGTTCTCAACTTCAATTTCTAACTGGATGGATTTGCATGTTAATTGGTCACATCCACGGGGTCTGTCACTGTGTTATCCTCACTGTACAGCGCCTTCTGAAGCTGCTGCAGAGAAGTGATTGTGTTCCCTACTGCCGTTGCGCTGGACGTATCTCCCAAATTATTGTACGCATCCCTTGCATTGCTCAATTCGTCAATTGCCGACTCGTAGTCCCCGCATGCCATATAGGACATTCCGTCAAGGACGCTCTGGAGAGCCTGCTGCTGGTCGGGTCCGTACTGGGCGCCCTCCTGCTTGGAGCCTGCGTTCATCGCCTGGCTTACATTTCCAGTCTGCGCATAGATTTGCTTTGCTGTGGCAAAGTACTCCGCCGCCTCGTCGAATTTGCCGCTGTGCTGCGCCTCGTTGCCTTTCTGGATATAGCTGTCCGCCTCGGCTTCGAGTTCCTGCGTGGTCTGTTTCTTGATATTTTCTTCTATGTTGTCAAGTTTGATGTTGACCAGTGAAATCCTGCTGTCTGCGTTTGCTACATTGTAGTTTTCCTTGGCAAGCTGGTATAGCTCCAGCGCTGTCTGATACTCTGTCTTTGCCTGTACATAGAGTTTCTGATCCATGAGTGCCTGTCCAGAGCTTTCAAATGATGCAGCGTCAAGCATCGCTTTTTCCCCGTTGACTGTCCTTAAGTTGTCATTTGCCACATCCCTCTTTGCAGTATCATCAATACTGTCTGCTGCCTTGGCTGCAGCTTCAAACGTCTCGGAGGCGGCATCGTAATTGTATGCTGACAATGCCTCTGTTCCATCCCTCATGTTCTCTGCATATGTTTTATATGTTCCTATCGCCTTATCATAATCGGTATTTTCACCGTACTCGTTCTTTAATTCCTCCGATTTCCCAAGCGCGGCGCTGTACTTATTCGCCGCCTTTTTGTACTCGCCCTCGGAGACTGCCTGCTCTGCCTCGGTCAGGTAGCCCGACACAGCATCATACACAAGCACGGTCTGTTTTGCGGTGTTCATCTTGGAATTTTTCCCAGCCTTTATCTTGTCCGCAAGTTCCACCGCCTCGTCAAACTGACCGTCAGCCGCGGCGTAATTGAGTTCGTTCAGGTATGTAATTCCCCGCTCCTTCAGGGTAAGCATCTGCTCGGCATTCCTTTTGTTTGTCCGGTATTTCATGAAAAATATTGCAAAGCAAATCATAAATACGGTTACCAGCACTGTAGAGATAATCTTCACAACTTTCTTGATTTTGCCCGCCTTGGGATTATTGTAAACCTTGTCCACAAACACGGTGGCAATGGTGTAATTCTCAAGCAGGGTGCGCTGATGGCTCAGCACGATGTCCTCCATATTGGTACATACCGTCTCCGGCTCGGATGCACCGTCTATGGAATCGAGTATTTCCGCATCCCCGACTGATTCCCAGATTCCTCTGGTCAGCAGGCAGATAATGTCGCCGTCCTCGAGCTTTTTCTTCTTGGAAAATACCGGAGAAAACCTTCCGGGCTGTCCCAGATAGCTGTAAAGGTTATGACGCTCCTCATGGCCTGCAACCTGATCAATAGGGATTTCCTCATTGTCCGCCATCCGCTGGCTGAGTGACGTGTCCTTGGTGCGGTACTTAATATTACCGTTCCGGATGGCGATAAGCCTTGCATTTCCGGCATGGGCATAGCGGAATTTCTTGTAATCGGTCAGCACGACCACCATGCTCACCTCGAGCCGGATTTCCTTTGACTCTTTCAGCAGCACTTTGTGGGCAATATTCAGATACTTTTTACACTTTCCCTTGGACATGCCGGGATTTTCCGTGAAGGCTGTAATCAGCTCCGTGACCGCCATCTTGGCACTCTCCGCATGCTGGTCGTTGTCTATGCCGTCCGCGATACAGTAGCACGCATAATCCTTCAGCTCCACGAACGCAAAATAATCTGAGTTGATCAGATAACTTCCGGACTCCGATATGAACTTTGTCTTAAATGATGCATTTTCCTTGCGCATACAAACCTTATCCTCTCTATCTTACTTTTATAAAGCTTTTGTATGGTCTAAGCTCTTTCTATATACCATTAGGCATATTTTACAAACATTGACAGCAACGATTAGCATACTTCAATCTAATTTAAAATATTTTTCTAAAAACATTCTGTCTTCCATTAAATGGATTGAATATAAACTCATTTTCGTTACTACCTCATGTAAAAAATGATATTTGTGCAGCATGAAAACTAGTACCTTATATGTGTTAACGCCTGATTCTAAACTTTCTTTATATATGCATTTATTGTTTACGTTTACACTTAATTCGTATCCTGTTCTAGTTTCAATCAAATTTACAGGAATCTCATCATTTTTCACAAAACAATAATCATTATTTACTTGAAAATCACCTATTCTTTCAATGTCTTCATTTTTATAATTTGCTTGATGGCATATTGGCAACAGTAATGTTTTTATACTTTCTTCGTTATATTCCAACTCTTTCTTAGATAATAATAAAGCCGCAAACCATGCTATTCCGTCTCCCCGTTCTACACAACATAGCTTATGAATCTCACTTCTTCTTTCTTTTTCTATATAAAAAATGGCTGCCTCCTTTTCCCTAATTTGTAATTCATAAAAATTTTCATCCCTGTCAACTATTTCTTTCACAATATCTTCTGCCTCAAACCGACATAATATATTGTATTCAGTAATTATTCTTCTCAGCGCATCTATTGTCATATTTTTCTTCTTAGTGCTCTACTACTATCTTTCATTTTTTCATTGACTTTGCTTCCCAGATTACATCCTTAAATTCCTGTATATCTTCCAAATAACTATTCACAAACCTCATACTGATTAAAGGTCCTTTTCCTGAAGAAGCCACACCAACACTTGTTTTTTTTCCGTTAATTGTAATATTAAAATATACTCCATATGCATTGTTCTTTTTTTTTCCTGCATAGGAGACTACAGGTTCTATTTTCTCAACACTATCCAATGAAAAATATTGTATTCTAAATGGATTTAACATACATAAAACTGCCAGCTCCTTATGAACAGTGTCAATCCAAAAAAGCATTGTCAATGTGTTATATATATAATCAATACAAAAATTATCTCGCACCCCTGCTTTCCTCTTATATATGTATATAATAATCCCCGAAAACATCATCCATGAAAAATACCCCATAAACAAAGCCATTGCCCCAAAAATATTCATATGATTCATCGCTTTGAATATAACAGGGATAAAAAGTACCAGCGTCAAATAATATTTCCAATTAAACTGTCTCACCCTCTTATTTATCCCCCTTTCTTCGTTCCATATATCACCTTGATTCCTCTACCATAATAACAAGTATGGCTACCTTCATTACCTGAAATGAATCCCATTTTTCTCCTTTTCCTTATTTAAGCCACTTTGGTTTACATTTGTCCCAAATCTTTTTTGCAAAACCTATTGGATCATCTCAGCATCTTACGCTGTTACGCTTTTTTAAGATGATACTTACAAAAAATAATTCTTTTGTATCATTCCAGTCTGGTCCTGCGCCTCCTATGTACCCAGCAAAAATTCCAGCGCCCGTATTACACAATATACTACATGTGCTTTGTCCAGTTGAATATGACTGTAACCCACCAATCGCTCCATTTACTATCATTTGACCAGATATGCCTAATGGTGAAGCTGCTACCGTACCACTTATAGCGCCTCCAAAACCAGCTATCGCCACTTGATACCAGTCTACCTTTCCTTCCTCAGATGCCTTTTGTAATGCATAATTTGTTACCGAACTAATTCCTCCTACCAAAGCGGCGCTTCCCGCAACAACAAGACCAGCTGCAAGTCCTCCTGTCGCCACACATGCTGCTATGACAAGACCACCGACAACAACTGCAGCTGCAATTCCCCAAATAGCTGTAATTAATTTTTTATTTTCTTCATAATGTTTATATACTGGTTCATCGCAAAACTTTTGCAGTGCTTCTTTCCAGCTTGCTTCTATATCCACATTATCATCTGTCAAAACATAACAGGGGATTATAAAATGAATGGACTGGCTGATGAATATGTTTTCCTAAATAATCTCCTTATAAATATTTTAGGGTTTATATCGCCAGTTTTTTCTATCACTTATGGTCACATCACCGTCAATATAATAATCGTCGCATTATCTTTATTCCTTGCCGGGTTCCGCTCAAGTGATTCCATAATAAGATCCGCCTGTTTCTGGGCGCCGCAGCGTTTTGCCAATATGTTCTCAAGCTCTATCTGTCCTAAAAGCTCCACTCCGTCGGAATACAGCAGTACCTTGTCGTGCTTCTTGAGATAGATAGGGCGGTCGGACTCGCACGCTTTCTTGAAGCCGTCAAAGCCGAGGTAGTTGACGAGACGCTTGTCCGTGGCGCTTCCCATCGCCTCCTCCCTGCCTATCATTCCTGCATAATACTGATCCTCAAGCCAGTTCTTTACATTCTCCTTGCGGTTGACCTCTATCAGCCGCCCATTTCGCAGCACCGCAATGTTGCTGTCTCCGACCGACGACCAATACATCCTGTCCTCAACAATGACAATAGACACCTGTGTGGTGCCTCCTTTTATCTCTCCAAATTCATCACGGATATGACCGTTTGCCATCACAGCGGACTTCTGGAAAAAATAAGTTATGTTTTCCGTGATATCCCTTTTCTCGAACTCATCAATATAGGTAGCTACTGCAATCTCACTTGCAAGCTTTCCATCCTGATAGCCTCCGATACCATCTGCGACAATGGCAAATGCTGCGTAAGGGCGCAGGCTGGTGCCAAACGAGTCATCCTGCTTTTCCCGGTTCCCTATAATCTGCGCGTTTCCTATGTCAAGTCTGATCCTGCTGTTTTTATAGATATGCCTGTGCTCTGACAGGTAGCGGATTCCTATACATGCCACGAGCACGATAAAAATGATTACCGCCGCAGCGATAAGTGCTGTCTGTATCATGTCTGTCTCCTTTACTGCTCTGTAGTCGGATTGCCGTCATTCCATTCAAAATGTTCCCCACACAACGGCATAAAAATAAACTTGCTTTTTCCGACTTCCACTATGGAAAACGCCTCAAGTGCAACGGGCGTGTACACTGCCTCGCCGTTCACATACGCAAGTCCCGACGAGTCGCCTGGCAGCAGATATGTCTGCCTGTTCTTTCCGTCGTAGCTTATGGCGGCATGGTTAATGCGCGATACAGTATTGTCCTCGAGAATCTGAATGTGCATGTTATCGGCACGCCCGATAAAATTCTTGCCAGCGTGTATCTTGAAATCCTTACCGTACTGCGGTCCCTCTATGCACACGAGCCAGCCTGTAACCGGATCTATAGTATCGGTCACGCCTGATACAGACACTGTCTTATCCGGATCGTCCAGCATCAGCCTTTTGTTGTTCATCATGTTTGTGTTGAACTCAAGATTTGTGTTGCAGTAGGGACAGGTATCCCCATATTTTCTGGCACTGAACATATGCCCATTTTTACAACGGTTTAATCCCATGATTTACCTCCATCTCCAATGCATTGCAGTGTGTTACCTGATCTGCAGCATTGCATTCGCTATATATATAATGTCACCTGCCTCGACCTCCACAGCACCCACGAGCTTCACGTCCAGAAGTGCGCTCTGATACTTTTTCTTGACCCTTGTACCGTTCTTGGAATCAATATCGTCGATATACCATCCGTTATCCGTGTAGTTAAGCACAGCGTGCTGCTTGGATACCATGTCCGCAACCGCAGAGCCGGACAAATCAACATCCACATTGTCCTTTCCATTGCTCTTTCCAATGATGAGCGCTGTCTTGCTCTGAAGGCTCCACTCGAGCAGTACGCTTCCCTGCTCATTCAGCAGTACAAGGCTTGTGACTTTTTTTCTGCTGCTGTCCGCACTGTCCGTTTTTGCCGGACTGTCCGCTTTTGCCGGTTCACTGGCACCGCTTTTGCCAGTTTCCTCTCCTGGTTTTATAATATCGCCGCCTGTGTCCTTTGCTGCCTGCTGCCCCTCTCTTCCAATCACCTGTACAAAGCAGAAGATACCTTCTCCCACAAACAGGCACAGTGCCAGAAATACGACTGACACTACTTTTACGGTCATTGACACATTAAGCTGAAATACTCGTAATAAAAGGGCTCCTGCCACACCCCACGAAGCTGCCTCCAAAAGGCTTGTAATATAACACGTTATAAATTTTTTTCCCATAATCCAATTTTCCTAATAAACAAGATATAGACCGCCGGGAAATCCGGCAGTCTTTATCCTGTCTTGTGTAACGCAGCCTTATCAGCCTGCATATCCTCCGGTAACTGTAGCATCCTTAATCTTATCCTTCTTCTGTCTGATGATAAGCGTGAATGTACCGATGCCTTCCTTGTCGTCATAGTCTTCCTTGTAGTCAATGACAAATGCCTTTGTAAAGGTATACTCCCTTACTACCTGCCCTGCCGCTAATGACTTTATGGTGACATTTCTGTAGCAGTCTGCATTATCCGAGGTTACCATTGCCCACTTTGCCAGATCCATAGATGCCTCTGAGCCCTCGTCAAGCATGGTAAGTATTTTTCCCCTGATGGTAGCTGTCACTGCCACATCGGTTGTCTTTGCATTGGTTCCGTCGGGTGTGTCCACAGCAAACTTTACTGTCTGAATGGTTTCCACTCCTAACTCTGTTCCTTCAACGTTTAAAATAAATCCCACTGTCTGTTCCTCCTTGTCCTGTTAATTAAAATGCGAAGCCGCCCTGGTACTGTACGGTGTTGTTCTTGTCCTTTTTCTGCTTGAGAAGCAGCTTGAATGTACCCACTCCGGTCTCATCCTCGAAGCTCTCGGCATAGTTTGCTATGTAAACGGTATCCATAACAATCTGCCGCACCTCCTTGCCAGCGGAAAGCACATCCACGGTCACCTGTCCATAGCAGTTTGCATCTTCCGCAGGTACAAGCGCCCACTGTGCAAGCTTTACGGTTTCATCCGCCACACCTGCAATGTTTGCCCTGATTTTTCCTGTAACCAGCACTCCCATACCTAAGTCTGTAGAGCGGGCATTGCTGTCCTTTGGTGTCTCTGTCAAGAACTGAACAGATTCTACTGTTTCCATTCCCAAGTCGATTGTGTCTTTTGCCTGAATTGATACTTTAAATCCCATCTTGTCCTCCTTGTGTTTCTTATTTATTTTTATCTATAATAAAAGATGCGGCGTTACAGTTCATCCCGGGGCTGAACCGCTGACATCTCATATTATCAGTTATGACGCGCCTGCAGTGCTTGTCTTAGTGACGGATACCTTGAGATTCTTGACATTTCCATTGAACGCGATGCGGATATTGCACTCGTTAGTTACCTCGTCAATTACGCTGTCTATCTCATCACCATTGTCAAGTATGGCATTTACAAAGTTTCTGTCCGCACCCCATATAGACTTCTGGCTCTTTGGATGGTTACCGAAGAACTTCTCCACATTGTCCACCTTGAAGTCGTTTGTCATGTAACGCAGGATTCTCTCCACGTAGGTACTTACCATGGTCTTATACAGGGAATCGTAAGCGTCGTCCACAAGCGCAAGTGTCCTTGCCTTATATACTGTAATGTTCTTAATCTCCCTGCCCTGAAGCTGGCTGCTCTCCGATGCAAACACGAAACCAAATCCCTTGTTGTTGATTGCGTTCTTAATCGTGTTGGTATAGCCTGTTATCTCTTTTGCCATGGTTGACACAGTTCGCAGCGAATGGTCACTTGCCTCAATATCGTACCGGACTCCTGGATATTTCGGGGTTACCTGCGGGAAAAACTCCTTTAGATAGTCGGGACACTGATATGCCGCCACAATGCCTGCCGCAATATATGCCGCGCTGATATAAACGCCTTCTATCCAAAGCTTTAAGACATCTTCCCTTTCTTTTGAGAGCGCCACTACACCCTCCGCTGACACTGTCATGCGCTTATCCAGCTCCACTCCTGATTTGTCCTTTGGAACGACTGTAAAATTCGGAATGCAGCAGGATACATACTCGCTGAAATCTTTCTTCATCAGAGGTGCGGACTTGTCGACAAACTTCTCGATTCCCGAAGTTGCCACATAATTAAATGTCGTGTCCTCGCCTGTCCGGAAACTGTAAAACATTTGTATCTTGTAATCTTTTGTCACATCAAGCAGCGTGGCAAGCGACTCGAGTGTATTTCCTGCCTCCTTGTCCACTTTTTCGTTTCCTTTAAAGCGCTGTCTGGTTATCTTCTTTCCGCTGCTTCCTTCCAGTTCAATATCCGGTACAATACCAAGCCATACAGTGTTATCATAGTTTGTCTTTGTGTTGACGGAGTTCAGGTATGTCCGCAGTCTTCCGATATTCATGCTGCTCACAAGCATCTCAAGCTTAATGTTCGTGACAAGCATTGAAGGAACCATTCCCTTATTCTTGGTCGCATACTGCTCAAAGAAGCTGCGCACGCCGAGAAGCTTTTCAACAAGCGGCTTTACTGTCTTTACAAAATCATCCTTTGACTTCTTGTAAAATTCAAGATATGAGTTATAGTTCTGTACCTCAAGCTCCACGTCAATCTCGTCGTTCGTCACTGCGGTTAGCGGGCAGAATGTCCTGACTACAAGACTCCTGACATAATCCGATGGTTCTTCATTGAGGGCATCGTAATCGTCTTCAAATGCCTCTATCAGTCCTGCCTTGCTGTTCTCCTGCTGCACCAGCAAAAGTTCGTTTTTCTCCTTTTTGGGCGCCTCAAGCACTTTCAGTTCGCCATGTTCACCCATGCTGAGAACGCCAAGCTTTAACGGTTCGTTTTCTTTCTTGGAAGCGCCCTCTGTCAGCAGGAGTCTGGTCTTTATATCCTCAATGGCAAGTGGAAGCATAGCCATGACATTATTGTAATTTCTGCTGGCATCCTCAAACTTTACATTGAGCTTATCGCCAAGGTCGCGCTTTTTGGGATCTTCATCGTCCAACTGGTCATACTTCTCATACAGGTAATTGATTTCTTTACGAACCTGCTTGATATCATTCATAACCTTCTTGGGAGATATCATATCCAGCACATTCTCAAACTTGAAATCCACATTCATGATTCCCTGCGCCTTCTTGGTATCAATCAGCGTAAAGAGCATATTCAGAAAATCGTTCTGCCTGTTGAGCGGTATCTCCGTGATAAACTCGTCGGGTATGTTGGACGGTTTTTCCAACGTGTACAACACATTCTGCGTGTTAGCATTAAAAAAGGAGTATACAACCGGCTCGAACTTGTCGAGAAATTCGTCAAAATTTCTGACAAGGAGCTTATTGTGAATATCCTTTATCGTGTCATCGTCAAGGCTCTCTAAATCCTTGGCATCCCCAATCATGGTGAGGAGATTGAGCTTCTCAGGATTGATCTCCTCAAAAAGCATGGTTCGGTTTGTCTGTGTGATTACTTCCATCTTTTTTCTTCCTTTCTTATGTGTCGTGTGTAATCCTTTGTTTTGACACTTACATGGGTATCATGCATTTGTCTGTTTTCAGGGCTTCTGCAAGCATGTCCATATTCGCTGCCCTTTTATTCCAGTCGGGCTCTATCGCCCTCATGACTGCCTGTTCCAGTTCCTCTGTCACCGATGCATACTCTGATACATATGGCACAGGTTCATCCGCCGTTATCTCGTTGGCAGGCGGAAGCCTGCATCCTGTCAGCATATAGTACAAAAGTGCCCCCATACTGTACACGTCCGTCCTGACATCTGTACAGACACCCTGATAAAGCTCTGGCGCCGAATAGCCGTTACTCACAAACTGCAGCTCCGAACGGCTGTCTGCCGCATAACAGGCAGAACCGAAATCTATCAGTACGGGCCTGTTATCCGGACGTATGATAATGTTTGACGGTTTGACATCCCTGTGCAGGATTCCAAGCTTATGCACCTGCCTGACTATCTGGATAAGATAGCCGACGCACTCTTCCACGGAATATTTCTGCCCTGTATCTATATATTCCTTGAGGTTCATGCCCTCTATATAGTGCGTAACAAGGTAACCTGTTCCGTTTTCCGCGAAGGAATCCAGATATTGCACCGTGCAGTTTCCATATGGTTCCCTGATGCTGCTGACCTTTTTTACGATTTCGCACTCCTGCAGGAAATTGGCAAATCCCTTTATAAAATATGTCCTGTATTTATTTCCCTTATAGACTACGCCCCTGCCGTCAAGATCCCTGTTTGACAGGCTATACGGGCAGTATTCTTTTATGGCTGTCATCATTTCTTTTTCCATATCGGCAGCCAGATATATGATGCCTGTGTGGCCCCAGTAATAGACTTCCTGTACTTCATATTTTCCATGCAGGCGTGTATGTGGAGACAACGCGATATCTTTTACATCCATAACTACAATTCTTCCCCTTACTGCTGCCGGTCCAGCGCTTCCCTGTTTTCCTCACACTCGGTCTGATACTTTATGGAAAACTCCGAGGCATTTTCCGGAAATGCGACATAGATGGTTTCCCCTGACCGGAGCTTTGCCGGAACGTTTGCCGATATATTTCTGTCGTCTATAAAAATTCCGCCCCCAGTACAGTGCACAAGGAGTATCTGCCCCGGTTCCGACGGGTACAGACATATCCGATCAAGCTCTGGCAGATCCTCCTTGATTCCCTCCCCCTCAAACAGTTCCTTGAGTGTGACGCCCTCCTGCGGATAATCCGCAAGGTTCCAGGTAATCGGCGGGATATCGTTTCTGCTTTTCAAATCAATAAACGCTGCATAAAGATATCCTTGCAGCTGTGTCTCGTCTTTCTCCTGACGCTTTTTCCCGAAAAATGCCCGGACAATAACAATACAGATAATCGCTGTCAACAGCAGTATACCTGCCACAGCCGCTGTTGTAATCTGTGTGTGGTAACGCTCCCATATAGTCGGCTCATCGGGTGTTTCCTCCACCATAACCCTTTTCTTAAAAACAATTTCCCTAAATCTTAACGGCTCTGGCCGAATCCACTCCGCTGCCATAATAATGCACCTTGCATTCTCCTCGCCTGTATATACCAGTGTAATGTCTTCCTGCACTGCATCCCGTACTTTAATAATCTGGCAGTGCGCAGTTCCTTCCATCTCATAGTTGTTATCTTGCATCACCGCCTTAAAATCCTCGAGTTTCTGTGAAGTCTGGAACAGTATTACAACATCCCTTTTCTCCCGCTCTCCTATCGTCAGGGGATACTCGCCCATCTTCTCAGGTATCGTGATGGTATCCTGCGGCAACAGTGTGCCTGCCTTGTTTGTGATAAAAATACTGCTAATCATATTCATCATCTGAAGCGGTCCTGCACATGCATTGTAGGATCCCCCTGTCTTGGCGGAAACCGCCGTCAGTTCGTCCATATCTTGTCCGAAGCTTCCCGTAAATCCAAAGGTAAATACCGGAATCTGATACGCCACTGCCTGTTGTGTACTCCACTGCATGTCCTGTTCTGATTCCTCCATCGTGCGCCCGGTATTGCTTCTCTCCAAGTCTGTGACACCGTCCGCCAGATATATCAGCATTTTTCCTGAATCTTCTGTTCTGTCAGCAGTCAGAAGCGACACTGCCTCCCGCATTCCAAGTCCGTTATCCGTCTCTCCTGCATACGTTATCTGTTCCAGATTCGCCAACAGTTCGCTTTTTGCCTTCTCGTCCGACATTAACACAAGACCACTATTATAAACAATGGTATCATTAAAGGCGACCACTCCGAACCTGTCATTGCTGCCGCACAGCCTGACGAGAAGCTCTATGGTCTCAAATGCCACCCGCTCTGAATCCGTCTGTTTCATGGATCCGCTCACATCAATCGCGACTACAATATCATATTTTTTGTATGCAGCAGGCTCCTCCGCATGCAGGCAGATTCCGTCCATGCACAGCACTATGATGAACACAGCACAGAGCAGGAGCCTTTTTATTCCTGTTATCCGTTTATCCATATCTATGTTCCACCTATCGGGGTTTGAATCCAAAAAAATTGGCAAACTGCTGGTTAAAGTTCAGGAAATCCGGCGTAGACGCCGCACCCTGCTGTTTATCCTTTTTCGGCTCCCGCTCGTAGTCCATTCCTGCACCCATAATGTCGTCGAAATCAAATTTCATGGAAAAGCCGCCTGCAAAACTTCCTTTCTGCTGCGCTTTCCGCTGCGAAGCGTTTGTCCGTGACGACCGCGTCTGCTGGCCTGCGCCGCCCTGTCGCTCTCCTCTGAGCGAAGCATCGTAATCCATGCGCTTCACATCATTGCTTAGGATGCTATACGCCTCATTGATGTCCTTGAACATTTTTTCTGCACGCGCATCACCCTGATTGGTGTCTGGATGATATTTTTTTGCCAGTTTCCGAAATGCATTTTTAATTGTCTTTGCATCCGCTTTTGGATCCACTCCAAGTATCTGATAATAATTCATTTTTTTCCTTTCCTTTTGCAGAATCAAACTATAGTCATAAACCGCATCTCAATATTTGAAAATTTCACCATGTCCCCGTTCGATACCTCTATCGCCGTATTCTTGGGTAATCTCCTGGAATTGATAAACGTTCCGTTTGTGGATCCCAGATCCGTCACATAGTAGACTCCGTTGCGCTTTTTGATTTCCGCGTGCGCCCTGCTTATCGTGTCATTCTGCAGCACATAATCCGCACTTGAAGCATCCTTCCCAAATACTACACATTCCTTGTCGAGCACGTATCTCTGCCCATCACTCAGTGCCTGAAGCACTGCTGAAGGTTCACTTTCTTTTCGTCCGCCACGCTTTATGCGGTGCGGATTATCCTCCTGCCCAGAATCCGCCGCGGCGCCATACCGGTTCCAAAAGCTGGGATCAAGCACACCAGTTTCCCCATTCTCACTGTAATTCTCGTACTCCGTATTGGGATGGAATGCAGTCAGTGTTCCGGTGACTGACGGTTCCGGCTCCATCCTTGACGGCTCCTCTGCCCATACAGCCCGTTCTTCCCTTGTCGACAGCTGTTCATTTCTTACCGGCGGCTCTATTCTTGTCGGCTGTTCATATCTTGTTGGCTGTTCATACCTTGTCGGCGGCTCTATTCCTGTCGGCGGCGATGTCCTTTCCGGCGGCTCTATATGTACCGTTTTGGTATATCCGGACTGTATATCCGTCTTTTCAAACGTCCCGGATTCCATCGCATAGATTTTCCCGATAATAATATTCAGCGGCTTATCAATATTGGCATCTATATAGGTCATATAATCGTACACATACATGAGAAAATCACTGCCGATAAAATTTGCCTTGTATGCCAGGTCTTTTAGATACAGCGCTGCATCCCTGTCCGTAAGACCACTCTCGCCAATGCAGACAGAGAAATTAGGAATATCATTCTCCATTCTGATATGTTTCAGGTCAAGGTCGACGGTCATCTTTTTCTCCATGCACTTTAACATAATCTCGCCAATCTGACCGGCGAACCGGAAAAACGCTTCCCTGGAAACGCCGCGTTCCAGATAATGCTGTGCCGAATTATCTGGGTCAAAGTGAATCTTACAGTTATTCAGTATGATTTCCCCCGCCTTGTCCTTCATTTCTATTCCAAAATCTAAACCGCTCATCTTGTACCCACTCCTATTTTATATTCATCCAGCACTTTTGTTGCATTGATACTTACTTTTGTCCAAATTCTTGCAGCATCATAATTTATTCATCCAGCACTCTTGTTGCATTGGTATCCTCTGTGGCAGTGTCCAGCACTCTTGTCGCATTTCTGTCCACTGTGGCAGTGTCCAGCACGCTTGTCGCTCCCCCTGTGTCCTGCTGCAGTATAGTTGTCTCTTCCTGCAGCACAACTGTCTCATTCTGGCTGCTGTCCCTCTTTATTTCCCATGACAGTCCTTTACCCGTCTCAAAAAACTTCTTTTGCGTATGGCGCATTGCAGCAGCGTTGTTTTCCTCAAACTTCTTTATCATTTTCTTTGCGGACACACCCGTAATTTCGCCCAGCACGCCCGGAATTCCCAGTGCGATAAAAAGCATGACAGAGAGTCCGCCGCACACTACGGCAAGCAGTCGGCAGTAGAAAAATATTTTGTGATACCGCAATATTGTCTCCTGCACATACAAGATGTCTGTCAGCAAAATCCATCCATTCATTGTCCCTCTCCATTCCATATATCGTAATCGTCCAGCACCCGCTGTGCCTGTTCCAGATTTCCCTGCACCTCACTGAAAAGCGCCTGCAGCCGCTCGTTCCCTGATGCATCCGCACCAATATCTGTTTTCAGACGTTCCCTGACATTGTCAAGCTGCCCCTGCAGTTCCTCTTTCGATACACCTGCCTTCTTAAACTTCATCCCATTTACATAAATCTGATACACCATCTCCCTGTAAACCATCAGGGCTGTCGTGGCATTATCCATCTGTGCTATATTTCCTTCCGTAACCTGACACAAATCGATCCAGTAATCAGCATAGCTTATATTGTCATCGCCGGATTTGCTCTCAACACCAAGCTTCGCATAATACTCCGCAATCTTTCCAAGCTTTGCCGCTCTTTGTACCTGACTTTCATTTAAGCTGGCCGCATTTGCCGCAATTGTCAGCCACTTTGTGGACATTGCCTTGTTTCCCTGATCCTCATACGAATAAAAATATGCAATCCCAAGCTTGTATGCCAGCTCCTCATATCCTTGGCTGTTTTCCTTTAATTCTTCCTCATATGTCTTTCCTGAACCCGTTTTCCTGATTAACAGGGTTCGCAGCTGCCGATCCTCCTCTGCCGTCAAAATATCATCACCAAGGTACAGCCTGTCTATCATGTCGAGATACGCCTGCTGTTTCCCTGGCATCAGCTGCACCGCTTTCTCGTAATAACCAAACTGCTCCTCCGCTGTCGCGCCGCTTCTGCCATCTTCGATATAGGCGTCATAGCTTTGTGTCACCATGGTTGTCTTTGTATAATAGGCCCAGAAGGAGGTCATCGACAATCCGACTGTAAGCACTGTCATGGTCAGAAACGACACAAGCTTTAATTTCAGTTTCAGCGAGCGCCTGTTGTCCAAATCCTGATAATGTTCCAGCGCATAAAGTATCTCAGCGCAGGACTGATAGCGGTCCTTCGGGTTTCGCTGTATGCATTTCCAGATAATTTGTTCCAATCCCTGTGAGAGCGACGGATTCCAGTGCCGGATGGGGAATATCTCATATGGCGGCTCTGACGGGTTATACCCTGTCACAAGGTGGTAAAGCGTCGTTCCCAGCCCATAAATATCTGTGCGCGCATCGGTCTGCCCCTGCCCGCCGAACTGCTCTGGCGCAGCATATCCCTGCGTTCCAAGCGCCCTTGTATCATGTGTGGCATACTCCTTGTACTCCCGCGCAATGCCGAAGTCAATCAGCGTAATGCTCCCATCTGGTCTGAGCATGATGTTTTCTGGCTTCAAATCCCTGTAGATGATAGGCTTTTCCCGCGTATGGAGGTAACCTAACACTTCACACAACTGCCTTGCCCACTCAATAACGTACTCCTGCGGCAGTGCCCCATACTCTGCAAGCGCTCTGCTCAGCGGCTTTCCCTCTATATAGTCCATGACAATCAAAAAACTATCGTCGGTATCTATCACATCAATGATTGTCGGAAGGTATGGATGGCGCAGTCTCTTGAGCATCTCCATCTCGACGATAAGTCCCTGCCTGACTATCTCGAAATCCTGCACACCGTCTTTTCTGACTTCTTTCACTGCCCACTGCTTGTTGGCTCGCTCGTTCATCGCCAGATATACCACGCTCATACCGCCCTTGCCTATCTGATTCAATATTTTATATTTCCCGTCAATCACTGAACCAATTTCCAGCATGGCTTCCTCCCAAATCTAAAATAACCGTTACTGTCCATTCCAGTAACGAGTATAAATCATTAAAATTTTTGCTATTTTATTACATAATTTTCCAGTCGATATTTACGAAGTACAAATAATAAAAATTTTATCACATTTTGTCGAATTAATAAATGGAGCTATAGTTCCGTTTTTGCCACATTCCGGAACTATAGGTAATGTTGGTTTTTCAGAAACCCTTATTTTATGCAGGCTGAGAGGGTGTAAAAAAAATTTTTTTGGTTTTTTAAAAACACTCTAAAATTGACTTTTTAATCTATTTATTGCAAAAAGCGGGCGAAAAAAATGAAAAAGGTTCATTTTTCCGCCCAAATTGTGACATATTATTTATACGCATTACATATTGCCCATTTCATCGTATTCCCATATATACGAACAGTCCCAGTCAATGGAGTCGTCCTTGTTGTAGACATATTGCGCCGTCATGTTCCCATTCTCGTCATATTCCCGAAAAATCTCCATCTTTCCATTGTAATTAAAAAACTTTTCAGATTTTATATGTTTT
>JAIECJ010000010.1 GCA_029068555.1 Lachnospiraceae bacterium | reverse complement strand
GATAATTTACTGAATCCATTTTCAATCCTGCCAACTATATCAACAGGAATGCTCAACTGATGATGTCCGGGCAAAATCCGGCTTATACTTAGATTCTGTATTTTTCTCACAGATTGAAAAAATAGCTGCGGGTCTGTGGACGGATAAAATGCATCAAGACATCCCTCATATATTAAGTCACCAGAAAACAGATATTTTCTATCCGGCTCATAAAAACAGCAATGCCCCAGTGAATGTCCGGGAGTATGGATAACCATTAATTTCCTGTTGCCTAAGTCCAGACAATCCCCATCATGTAAAATCTGCTGCGGTATCCCCGTGAAAATCTGGTAATCATCAAGCATAAAATCTTTCGGGAAATCACATGGTTTACACATCAGATTTCTTTTTACTACTTGTAAAGGAATTGGAAATCTGACCAATAACCAGTCCCTCTCTGCCTCATGGACTGCTATGTTCTCAAAATATTTATGCCCACCAATATGATCCCAATGGACATGGGTGGTAACTGCCATAACGGGTAAAGGCGTAAGGCTATCCACAACCGATTTTATATTGCCAATCCCTAAACCTGTATCAATCAAAACAGCTTTTTCCGTTCCACATATTAGATAGCAATGAGTTTCTTCCCAATGCTTATATTCGCTGATAGCAAAAGTGTCCTTATCTATCGCTTCAACCGTAAACCACTCAACCATATTCACATCTCACATTCTAATTTTTATTTTTGTCCTTTTCACTGCTTTCTATTACTTCGGCAGGATACCGCTCTCACTAAAGCAAAAATCTTCATTGATTATATCACAGAAAATTTCCTGTTTTTCATCGGATGGCACGAAACGACTATTTTGGGGAAACGAAAAGAACAAAACAACCAAAAAAGCCTATACAGCTCCTTATCACTTTCCCATTATCCCTTTCATCGCTTTATCCACATACTATTTGGCGAAACGCCAAATTTGTAAAAACTCCCGCAGAAATGGAATGCTCAAAAAGGGGGTTAGTATAAATGGAAATGTTATAACTTCAAAGAACCAGCAGGATTATTGCCTACCGGTTCTTTTTTTAATTCACTATCCTGTATTAACAGTTTCCAATTATTTCTATTCCTCTGTATCCATTTTTGCTGATCTATATGCTACATCTTCATCATTACCCTTATTCCATTTGTAAAAGAAATTAGGGATTGCTAAACAAGCCTTTCTATGGTTATATAATTTTGCCTGGATTTCTTGAAGCTCTTCAATTTCCTTTTCTTCTGGAGAATTTATCATTCCGTCTAATTCCATCAAGTTATTAATATCATTATTTAACTGTTTTATAACATTTATTAGCCAGCGTAACATTGGAGCAATAAATGAAATTCTATATAAAATTGTTATAAAAGACTCATTTTCAAATATGCCTATTCCAAATATTATCAATATCAAAAAAGCAACTACTGATATACTTGCTTTTTTATACTTTTTTCTTAGATTTACATCCCAATTAAAATTTTCTTTTTGGCATACTAATATACCTTTTTTTAATTCAAGACCATCTGCAACACTCGTATACCAATTTAATAATTTTTCTTTCTCTCCATTCTTCCTTAAGAGTATTTTTGATTTTTCTGCAATATTATTAATCACATTTTTCTCACTACCGAAAAGTTTTTTATCCCATGGCATTTGATAAACGTATACATCAAAACATTGTTGTATGTATGCTGCTAATTTCTTCTTTTTTGAAACACAATTGTCTAAAAATGCAGCTATCAACATGCTCACCAGAGATAATAAATAGGATAAACTTTTCAAAACTTCTATATTTTTAAATACTATTTGTGATATAGCCAATATTAATGGTAATATGACCGAAAGCATCATATTCACATTATCCCACAATTTTACTTCATTATATAATTGTCTCTGTGCCGCCAAGTGATTAATATACTTTTCTTCATTCTGTCTCGTTGATATACCATTACTCATAAATCCGTCACTCCTAACCCTAATTTCCTGTATATTCTGGAAACTCTGATCCTAATATATCTCCCCACGTTTCTATTGCCTTTTTTTGATTTCCTTGCCTTTCATAGTTAGCAGCTTCAGCAGCTTTTTCATGAGCCTTACACAAAGCATTACAAATTTTTATTCTATCATAAAAATCAAAATTATTTATGTTTCCCTGCATCCCCTTTGGATCATCAACATCATATTTAATAGCTTCTGATAGTCTATACAAAACATCTTTAAACTCCAAATCAATCCTCCACTTATTTGTTGCTGACATGTTTTCATATATTTCTAAAATCATGCATTCCAATAAATATGAGCCTATCTTCAGTGTTACTTTTCCGTTATTCCAGTATTTTACCAAACGTATAAGTTCTAACAGTTTACCATTATGTTTTTGATTAACCTCGGTTATTCGATTACTATCTATTCTTGGATCTGTTTTTTTCCAATTTCCCGCTCCATCTGGAATTAAATAAAATTCTCGATCTGTATAAAAACATGGGATTATATCAAAATTCCATGTATACGATTTTAATTGCAATGTTACCGCTTCTTGATTTTTATGTAGTTCTGCTTTGCTATAATCACTCAAAGCTGACAATTTCTTAATAAATCGATTTATAATCTTTGTTGAATTTAAGTAATCTGTTCCACTTGTTATCAAACCATTTCTTCTGTCTGCATCACTCCCGAACATATATATACAATCCATATATTCAGCATATGTACGAACCCCCTCAGCCGAGAGACATATCATTAAATCTATATCATCTAATTCCCGTATCTTGGTTTTTCGTGCAAAAGATCCGTATTTTAAATTTTTGTTAGAATAAATACTAAAAAAATCATCTTCTTCACTAAATCCATTGATATTATTTATAAGATTGTCTCTACTTCTTCTAGCAATAGATGTTTTTTCTGGAATTAAATTAACTGAATCTCTCATAAATTCTTCAAAAGCATTATTTACTGTTGTAGCCATATTTCCTCCATTATTAGCACTCGCATTGTTTGAGTGCTAATAATTGTACATTAGGAATCTATATTTGTCAATATATTTTTACAATTATATTCAGTTGAAATTTCAAAAACGATGGATATGTTACAACCTAGATTTTAGAATCAAAGCTGTCTAAATGCCAGCCATCCCCCCCACAAGGCTCCACTGGCGCTACATATAGGATTTGAGGTTTTCCGTGCTTTGTCGATAAGCCTCACAAGCCATTGACGGATTATGTTCTGCGGAGTGGAAACTGGTTTATTATCAATGCATCACAATGCCAATCGTAGTATCCAAAATCCGTGCAATCCCAAAATACAAAGGGTTTTCATCATTTCCATGTGTCACAGTAATGCACAGAAAAACAACACACATGAGGAACGTCCCTTTCTCTCATTTTATCAAAACAGAAAAATTGATGATGGGGATAAGAAGCATCGATAAAAACAGGTATCGCAACACTTCATATGGTGCGCACCAGACATTCCTCTCGAACAGCAGGACGAGCATACCCCATATCCCGCCGATAACCGTAGCTGCCTCCCTGTTGAATGCTTCACGGAAACTGTCCTTAGATGTGCGCTGGACGCACAGTATGGCAGCAATGGCAGCATAGAATACCGTGTCCGATTTCCTTATTACGCCTGTCAGCAAACATAGGAATACTGCCACAACTGTTTTTATTGTGCGCCCACCGACTTTCAGACAGTTAATTTTCATATATCCCTTTCAGGATAAACTGGTCTAAGATATGCCCGTCCATTTCCCGGTAAAGCTCGTTCAGCAGGAAGCCCTTCTCCAAGTCCATCATTTTATCCAAAGCATACACATGAAGTTCATATATGTGTGGCTTATCGGGCGGGGTCATCCCGCCATAATAGGAGGAAAGCTCCGTGGACTGCTCTCCGCCCTGTATACTCGTCCAACTGTTCCTTCCCTGCACAAAGTCACCCGCCGTCTGGCTCTCATTCTCTTTAATCTCAAAACGGGTAATATTTGCCGCCAGCCAGTGTATCCATGCGAATCCCCCAGTCACCGGGTATGCGTCCTTATCCTCTAAGACAATGGCAAACGACGCAGTTCCCTGTGGTGCATCTTCCACTGTAAAAGGTAAAGAGTAAGTAGGAATGCCGTTTTCATTGAACTGCGTCCCATGCCCGCCGTATTGGGGCTGTATTACTCCATTTATGATACCGCTGCTTGTAACATTCATCTCTGAATCCTCCAATCTGATTTTCTGATGATATTATAAGCGGCGGTTCCCGAACAGTAAATTACCCACTTTTTCGTGGGTACTAATCCGGGATAACTCCCTTTTCCTCCAGGATATGTTCCATACCATTTGTTTTCAGGTAATCAATCCCTATATGCTGCATGATCCTTAACGCCTCCAGTATTTTCATTCCCATATCATCTGTTAGTGAATATTCCACATGGAGCGGGTATCCCTCATAGGACTTCTTTTCCACAAAACCATAGTCCGTCAGTTCCTTTAACTGCTCCAACAGCATCTTCTGTGTGATACCGTCTATGTCCCGTTCCAGCTTCGCCAGAGATGTAGCCCCTAAACGCAGCCGCCATAAAATAATCGGCTTCCATTTTCCCTTGACCATGTCATGCACAAGTTCCAAAGGGCAGGTATATTCCGTCCGCATTTTCATAGGCTGGTACTCCTTTCGCTTTCCGTTGTTTCCTATTACTTCGGCAAAATATTGTTCCTGCTAAAGTAAAAGCATCTATTGAACAAAAAAAGAGGAGTCCACCAACCACTACGATGAACCCCTCTACGCTCAAAAACCCTTGATTTCAAGCCATTTCTCTATACTTTCGCCAAATCGTTCAAAATTCCTATGGCATTATTTCTGAATAGCCGCCTGTGCCGCTGTTAGATTCTGATGACTTTTACCCCTCTTTACCCCACCCAATTCGACATTCGACAAACGGGATTTGACAAATTGCACTCTTACCGACAAAATTCATACTTCTCAGTGTGGCGCAATCACATTAGAGCAACCTTAAAAGCTGTACCAGCTCATGCGATTCGTCCGCATCTGATGTGGTCTGTCTGGTATCAAACTGCGAAAAACGGTTATCGCGGTAAAATGATAACAGCTTTTCCTCATTTTCAGCTTCCAAAAATGTCACTATGCCGCCAAGCATATATTGCGCATCCTCTATCACAGTCCATGCCAATTCGACAAGCTCTTTTCCAGTAATCTTGTTATTTACACCATTTGTATAATTTTTTCCAAGCTGAGCAATCAGATAAGCTGACATGGTATATGTATCTGAACTTTCGTCCAGTTCGCTGATACGCAACAGTTTTCTTTTCATAGTATTGCTTACGGTTTCGCCTCTGACCGACAAAGGCTTTAACGCAAGGGTAAAATACCCCACCAATTCCTTACCTTCCACCGAAAACACAAGATATGTAACTGATTGGCTCTTTTTGGTAAATTCTACCGCGCTGTTCTTTAAAAAAAGCTCCACATCCGGATTCTTCGGGCATGAAAAACCGGAAAGCACTCTGGTAAGCATTGGCTCTCCGGCTTTACTATCATTTCCTAATGCCAGATAATCACGAATGTTGATATAGAAAAACTTATCATTGATTGGCATTCGCTTTCTCCCATTCTCCCATGAATTTTCTCAGTTCCTCTTCCCCTTTAATTTGCCTTGCAGCAACTGGAGTACGGACAGGACGGTTCTTGGCAGATTCTTCAATCGCATTGATAAACATCTCCACCTGTTCCTTGCCGGAAATGACAAAATTCTTTGTGATACTTGAAGTTGCCATAATAAACACCTCCTT
>JAIECJ010000001.1 GCA_029068555.1 Lachnospiraceae bacterium | reverse complement strand
GCACTATTCACAAATAGAGCTTTCATTTATCGTCAATATTTCCACTTGAAAATAAATTGCACAATTGATAATATTAAATTATGAAAAAGATATAGCAGTTTTAAAGATTTATAAGTCGTAATTTTACTTAAAATGAATGAAGTAATGAAACCGCATAAAATGGCAGCTGGGCGGTTTTATTTATTGAAAATATTGGTATCGTTTCCAGTGGTCGAAATTGCACGAAATAGGATTGTTATAAGTATTTTATTTTTGTACATTTTGTTGGAAAATTTAATAGAAAAGAGATAATGATTCGACAACATTATTAAAGCTGTAAAATCTTTATTCATAAGGTTTATTATTATCCTGACAAGAGGATATTAATAATAAAAATTAACAAACTATATATTTAGTAAGGAGAGGTAAAAATATGAAAAAGCGTGTATTAGCATTAGTAATGTCAACAGCAATGATTGCATCTGTATTGACAGCATGTGGTGGTAAGAATGATGCACCTGCAACAGATGCAAACAACAATGCATCAGCAAACACAGATGCAGCAAGCAATGATGCACCGGCAGCAGACACAAACTCGGATGCAGCTGGCAATGACGCACCAGCAGCAGATGATGCAAATGTTGATTATGGTACAGGTGAGATTACAATCTGGGTTGCAGAGAATGTACAGACATTTACGCAGGATCAGATTAAGGCTTTTCAGGAGGCAAATCCCCAGTATGCAGGTTACACAGTAACAGTTGAGCCGGTAGGTGAAGGTGATGCGGCAAGCAACATGATTACAGACGTTGAAGGTGGAGCTGATATTTATGGATTTGCTCAGGATCAGCTGGCACGTCTGGTTTCATCAGGTGCTATTATGCCAGTTGTAGGCGACTATGCAACATGGGTTGCAGAGCAGAACGATGCTGGTGCAGCGGCAGCGGCAGTAGTAGGAGGTACTACATACGCTTTTCCGATCACATCAGACAATGGATATTTTATGTATTATGATAAGAGTGTAGTCACAGACCCTACTTCCCTGGATCAGATTGTAAAAGATTGTGAAGCAGCAGGTAAGGGATTCTATATGGAGATTAACTCTGGATGGTATCAGCCGGCATTTTTCTTTGGTGCAGGATGTACATTGACATATGATGCAGATGATGCAGGAAACTTTACAGCATGCAACATTGACTATGCTTCAGATAAGGGACTTGCAGCTTTAAAGGCTATCATTAATCTCAAGAAATCTTCTGCATTTGTGAATGGTTCTGCTGCAAGCAACGCAACAAACTGTGCAGCAATCATTGATGGTACATGGGATGCTGAGACGTTAAAGTCAATGTTTGGTGACAATTATGCATGTGCAAAGCTTCCGAAATTTACAGCGGATGGTACAGATTATCAGCTTGGTGGATTTGGTGGATTTAAGCTTTTGGGTGTGAAGCCTCAGACAGATGCAAATAAGATGCAGGTATGTATGGCAATGGCTCAGTTCCTTTCAAATGAGGAGACACAGCTTGCGCGTTATAAGGCTGTTTCATGGGGACCTTCTAACAAGGCAGCCCAGCAGAGCAGTGATGTCCAGGCTGATGAGGCTCTTTCAGCTCTTGCAGAGCAGCTGGCAGAGACAATTCCTCAGGGTCAGTATCCAAACGATTACTGGACACTTGCAACATCGCTTGGTGATTCCATAATTGCAGGTGAGTATGACAACGCTTCTGATGACGAGCTGATGACAGTACTTCAGGAGTTCCAGTCAACATGTCAGTCATATGCACAGTAATTATTCGATACTAGTACAGTGAAATTAAAGTTTTGGATAGTTTGACGCAGAATACTTTACTGAGAGTGCTGCTTCACAAACGCAGGCGTAGCGGTGGCTGCGTCGAGGCTTGGGGAGTAGTGCTATCAGGAAAAACTTATGAACGGGGGGAACCTCTTCCCCCCGATTTTATTCTCATCGCTGTGCTGATACACTTATATTCGGATAAACGCTTTGCATCATGTATTATACTAAGAGCTGGAAAATCTGCTCCAAGTATAAATGAATGTGCACGGCCGTGTAATGAATTTTGCGGAAGTGTGATGCATGTTTATCTGCATATCAGTGTGTCAGCGCAAGAGAATAGTATAATGCGGTCTGCAGTAGTGCAGACATAAATAAACATTTATTGAAAAGAATATGGTCTGGAGGGGGACAGCGAATGAGTAAAGAAAATCAGCCTTCTGGCAATAAAATTGGTGGCTTTTTTAAAGCAATTGGTTCGGATTTGGCAGATATTGGTACTACCTTTACACAAGGAAACTGGATGACAAAAGTATCATTTCTGATTATGGGCTTCGGTCCTTTGCTTCGTAAGCAGTTTCTTCGGGGAATTGCACTGTTGGTAACTGAAATAGCATTTATTTATTATATGGTGTCTTTTGGCGCCGGCTATTTGAAGGACATTACGACACTTGGTACACAGGGGAGGGGCTTCAATCCAGATGGTACAGTATCGTACGGTGATAACAGTTTTTTTATTCTTTTGTATAGTATTTTAAGTATTATCATTATATTTGCATTTATATTTGTATGGCGGATTAATGTACGGCAGAATAAAAACGCAGAGAAGCTTCTTGCAGAGGGGAAAAAGCTTCCAACTGTAAAGCAGGATTTACTTTCTCTGCTGGATGAACATTTTGACAAGACATTACTGGCTTTGCCGTTTATGGGTGTGTTTCTGTTTATTGTGCTTCCAATTATCTTTATGATTTGTGTGGCATTTACGAATTATGATGCGCAGCATCAGGCACCGGCACAGCTTTTTACATGGGTTGGCTTTGAGAACTTTAAGAATTTGTTCTCTATAGGCTCAACAGGTTTTGGCAGCACATTCCTTACAGTATTGTTATGGACAATTGTATGGGCATTCTTTGCGACATTTCTGAACTATTTCCTTGGAATGGTAGTGGCGATGCTGATTAACAAGAAAGGGATTAAGTTTAAGAAACTCTGGAGAACAATTCTGGTTATGACAATTGCGGTACCGCAGTTTGTATCTCTTTTGTACATCGGAAAAATGTTTGCAGCTGATGGTCTGGTAAACGGTTATTTGATGAAATGGGGATGGATTGACCAGGCAATTCCGTTCTGGACAGATCCGACAATCGCAAAAGTGTTGATTATCATTCTGAACTGCTGGGTTGGTATTCCGTATATTATGTTGATTTGTACTGGTCTTTTGATGAATATTCCTGCCGACTTATATGAAAGTGCCCGTATTGACGGTGCAAATGCATTCCAGATGTTCCGTAAGATTACACTTCCTTATATGCTGTTTGTGACAGGACCGTTCCTGTTGACACAGTTTACAGGCAACCTGAATAACTTTAACATCATTTACCTTTTGAGCGGTGGTGGTCCGACATCAATGAAGCTGACTGGTGGTGCCGGACATACAGACTTGTTGGTAACATGGCTGTATAAGCTGACATTGAATAATACGGACTACAAGATGGCTGCTGTTCTTGGTATTATGGTATTCTTGGTAACTGCAGTGATTTCATTGGTGGTATACAATATCTTACCATCAGTTAAGGATGAGGAGGGATTCCAATAATGTCAAAACGAAATAAGATTAGTAATACAATTACTTATGTGATATTGATTTTAATCAGCATTGTTTGGTTGTTCCCGTTTGTATGTCTGATTTTGCAGAGCTTCCGTTCTTATATAACAGAATCGGGCGGGTTGGTGAATTACCTGTTGCCAAAGACTTTCTCATTAGATTCTTATAAATTCCTTTTCAGCGGAGATTGTCAGTTTTTCAGATGGTATGGAAACACGCTGATTATCGCTGTGTTTGTTGCTATTTTACAGACAATTTTTGTATTGATGGTGAGTTATGCACTTTCCAGAATGCGTTTTAAGGGTAGAGAGCTGTTGATGCGTTTCTGGCTGGTTTTGGGAATGTTTCCAGGATTCCTTACCATGATTTGTCTGTACTTCCTGTTAAAGCAGTTTGGACTGACACAGGCAGGTGCGATTCCTGGTTTGATATTGATCGGATTTGCAAGTTCTGGTATGGGTTACTATGTATGTAAGGGCTATTTTGACACCATTCCGAAGTCTCTTGACGAAGCAGCACGTATTGACGGTGCGAACAGATTTCAGGTATTTACGATTATGCTGATACCACTGTCAAAGCCGATTATTATTTATACAGCCTTGGTAGCTTTCATGGCACCATGGTGTGATTACATCTTTGCTTCTTACATTGCATTTGGCTATTCAGACAGTTACAACGTGGCGGTCGCAATGTATCGTTGGGTTATGACAAACGATTATCAGGGTTACTTCACAAGATTCTGTGCAGGTGGATTGCTAATAGCTGTGCCTGTCACAATTCTGTTCATGTGTCTGCAGAAATACTATGTAGAAGGTGTAACTGGCGGTGCTGTGAAAGGTTAAGGTGTTTCGTTATGGCTTTTAAAATAGTTCTTTGCATTGTACTTGTCGGAGCTGCATTTGGATTCTGCTTACGGAGTGGAATTGACTGGCAGAGAGACCGAGGCAAGCTATTAGGCGAGAGCTATATGAAAGAATATGGTTTCAGTGAAGACAAAAAAGATAAATAGACAGTATTATTACGACTCCTGTTATGTATAGCAGGAGTCGTGTTTCTTTCATGCGTTGGTGGGCGCGGTGCTGGAAAATATGCTGTCTGCCGGATTACGTATATAAAGCTCAGATTATGATGAAAAGTGGGGGAATAGGAATGCGAAAAAAATATGGAAAACACTTTGGATGTATAGTATTGGCGTGCCTGATGGCGTTGCACCTTTGCTCCTGCAGCAATGCGGGTGATGCTGCCATACAGCAAACTGTATCTGTGAAGGAGGAAACGTCTCAGGAGGTTCCATCATTATTAACAGCGGAAACAGTTTCAGAGGAGATAGCATCGGAAAACGCCACAGCGGAGGAGAATAAGGAAATTGCCGGTGCCATTTCGTATGATTATGAGCAAGAATTGAATATAATAGATGATAATTACCGAAATTATTATGAAATCTTTGTTTACTCATTTTATGATTCTGATGGAGACGGTATAGGTGACCTCAATGGTGTTATCCAGAAACTTGATTATATAAAGGAAATGGGCTTTAACGGAATCTGGCTGATGCCGATTATGCAGTCTACAACATACCATAAGTATGATGTGACAGATTATTGTTCTATAGATACAGAGTATGGAACAATGGAGGACTTTGGAAAGCTGGTGAAGGAGTGCCATAAAAGGGATATTCGAATTATTATTGACTTTGTAATCAATCATTCCTCATCAAAACATCAGTGGTTTGTGGATGCGAGCGAGTATTTGAAAAAGCTTCCGGAGGGGCAGGAACCGGATTTGGATGAATGCCCATATGTTGACTACTATCATTTTTCGAAAGAGCAGGTCAACGGTGATTACTACAATATCAGCGGAAGTGGGTGGTATTATGAAGGTGTATTTTGGTCTGAAATGCCTGATTTAAATCTTAGTAATGAGGCACTCAGGGCTGAGCTTGAGGATATTTCCCGTTTTTGGATTGATATGGGGGTAGATGGATTCCGGATGGATGCTGCAATGCATTTTGAGGAAAATGATATTACGTTTAACACGGAGGTGTTAAACTGGCTTTACAGTTTTTGTACAAGCCTGAATCCGGATTTTTATATGGTTTCCGAAGTGTGGGCAAACAAGGCGACGATTACAAACTATTATGCAAGTAGGACGCCCAGTATGTTTAACTTCGATCTTGCCGATACAGAGGGAAAACTGATAAAGGCGGCACGCGGAAATTATAAAGTGGCAAATTTGGTGGAGAATATGGCAGGTTATCAGGCAGATTATGCTGAAAAATATACTGATTTTATTGATGCCCCATTTATTGCGAATCATGATATGGGACGTGTAGCTAATGGTCTTTCGAAAGATGCGGACAATATGAAGATGGCATGTGGTCTGTTGATGATGATGAATGGTAATCCCTTTGTTTACTATGGAGAGGAAATTGGGATGTCAAGTTCGGGCAAAAAGGATGAGAACAAGCGGCTCCCCATGATATGGTCAGATACGGATGCAACGGGTATGACAATAGGACCTGTGGATGCAGATAAGGATATTGTTTCTGCCTTTTCGGGTGTCGAGGAACAGCTGCAGGATCCATATTCAATATTGAACTATTATAAAAGGGCAGTTCGGTTAAGAAATGAGAATCCTGAGATTGCGCGGGGGCAGATAGAGATTGTGGAGGAACTGACAGAGGGAAATCAGGCGGCGATTACAAAGACATATGAGGATAGTACTATTGGAATTGTGTATAATACTTCTGATGAGGCACTGTTGATAGCGCTGTCTGATACAACACTTTCCGGAATGGACATTCGTGGGTATCTAACCCTGAATGGCGAGGAGATAGAGCTTGATAATGGTGTACTGTCCATGCCAGCCAAGTCTGTATGTATATTGAAATAACCGGATTATACCATAAAAGGGGCGTAAGCCCCTTTTATGGTAATTAATACTTGATATTGAGATTGACTTTTGCGCTTAATGGAATGGCAATTTTCTTTTCTGCATCTACTATTGTGGGGAGATACATGTGTTCTGTTCCTTTTTCGTCTACAAGGTACACATATGCGGTCTGCCCAGTCTGTGCATCTGGGAGTGTTACATTGAGACATATTCCGGTATTGATAGCGCCAGGCTGTGTAAATACTAGCTGCTTTTCGTGAAAGAAAAGAGTTGTTTCAGTACTGCATGCATAGGTAAAATCTGCCCCTGTAAATTGTGAATTGTCCATGTCACTGTAAAAAGTAAAACTTGCGTCAGCTCCATAAGAGACATCAAGGGCAATCCCCTGTCTTGTATTAAGCATTGCTATGGGAAGTGCATCAATATAACAATTGGTTCCGCCTACCGTAACTTTCAGGATGGGACTACCGGGCTGATTCATGTCAGCTGAATGAAAAGAAGCAAGCTTATTAGTGATGTCTGCCCAGCTGGTGAGCTGTTGCCCCTTTAAGTTGGTAGTTGTTATCTGGCTAAATGCGTTTGGCAAGCTTGACTGAATCCAGTTGGCATATAATAAAACATCATATTCAGGCATGGTATAGGACATCTTGGGCATTGGATAAATGATTCCGTCTGATGCAATCCAACCTGCAAATGCAAAGCCTGGAACAAAACCGGCATCAATGGTTATCCTTGTGCCAGGTGTATAGGATCCAGCACCGCTTACATTAGCAAAACTTCCTATAACGGTTAGTTTTTTTTCAGTATTACCTGTCACAAAATAGGCGTTGATAGAATGGTTTTCCCAGACGTTGTGAAAGGTATAGGAGGAAACTGCGCCAACATTGCTTCCGTCCACTTCGACATAATTAATTCGGTAACCATTGTATGGGCTGATTGTGTAGGTTTTACTGCCGCCGCCTTTTATGCCAGAGCCTCCGGCATCCGAGATAGTACCTCCGGCTGCGGCACTTGCGGAGATGGAATAGGAGTCAGGGGTTTTTGCCTTTACGGTAA